>NZ_DATFIP010000076.1:0-162005 GCF_035270045.1 Salibaculum sp. | reverse complement strand
ACCGAGAAGGAGGCCGAGAGCTTGTCGGTGAACTGCCGCCCGATACCGATGGTGTAGGTATAGACGTCGTTGTCGTAGCTCAGGATGTCGCCGGCGATGCTGTCGGTCAGCGCGAACCCGTCCCATGCGGCATAGCGCACCGACCCGAAAAGCAGGGTGTCCTGTGCAATACCGGTCTGAAAGTCGAGGTTGACGCTTTCGGGCATGGTTGTGCTCAGATCGCCCGCCGACCCGTCGAGTGCCAGGTCGACCGGGCTGCTGTAGGTCAGCGCGATCCGCATGGCGATGTCGGGACGTTCATAGGCCGCCCCCACGACATAGCCCATGCCGGTGTCCTTGGAATAGGTCGAGGCGTAGGCCGGTTTGGCCGAGGCAGGCCCCGGGCCATCGAGGTCAGGTACCGCGGGCACATCGTAGACACCGCTTGCCGTCACGGTCCGAACCCCGCCGTGAAGGCTGAAGTTCTCGTTGACCTTGAACCGCAGCAGGATCGAGAGACCGGTCGTGTCGACCTCGGCATTTGCTCCATCAAGGGCGTATCCTGCCCGGTCATAGTCGACGTCGGCGCCGTAGGGTTGATCCACAATGATGGCAAGCGAGGTGCCCCCGAACAGGTCTGCCTTGTAGGCCGCGCCGAACTGCGCGTAGCTGGGTGCCATGTCGCCGGAGGGCGCCCCGCCGGTCGGCGGGGGCAGGGCGGCGTTCATGTTGCCGCTGACCGACGGGTTGACCTGACCAAAGCTCAGTTCGGCATAGCTGCCGGTTTCGAACAGGGCGCCGACCGGCTGCCCCGACCGATCAAGCCCGCCGGCACTGGCCAGACCCGTCGTCATCATCAGCGCGGCGCTTGCGCTCAGTATCTTTTTCATGTCGCTCGTCCCTGAAATGGTGTCTCTCCTCGCCGGGACCCTAGAAAGGGCCGGGGCGCGGGGTCAATTCTTGACGCCACGTCAGGGTGAAGGGGCGTCGCAGCGTCACTTTCGCCCGGCGGCGGCGCGCACCGTCGGTTGTGGCTGACCGCGCGTTATATTCAGGTAATTGCCCGCGAAGATGAAGGCCGCCCCGAGAAAGACGAAGGGATCGAGCGCCTCGGCATAGACCAGCGCGCCAACCACGGCGATCACCGGCAGCCGGACGAAGTCGATGGGCATGACGACCGCCGCCGGAGCGATGGACAGCGCGCTGGTCAGGCAGAAATGCGCCACCAGCCCGGCGCAGCCGATCAGCACCAGCCAAGGCAGGCTTTCGGGCGAGGGGCGGGTGATGTCGCCGTCAATCCCCGCGCAGAGCACGCCCAAGCCAAGTTGCATCGCTGTCAGCCAGAAAAGGATGCCGGTGATGGTCGTCCCGCGCGTGAGCCGGCGGGTGAACAACGCCGAAAGGGCAAAGCCCACGGCCGCGCCCGCGGCGGCCAGGTGGCCCGGCTCGAGCGCCGAAAGACCCGGCCGGGTCACGATCAGCACCCCGGTGAACCCGATCGCGGCGGCCATCGCGCCGACGCGGGTGATCCGTTCGCCCAGCACCAGCGGGGCCAGCAGGATGACCCAGATCGGCGAGGTGAACTCCAGCGCAAAAACCTGTGCCAGCGGGATCGCCGAGATCGCGAAGAACCAAAGGTTCTGGCCCGCGAAATGCGCTACGTTCCGCAGGGCGTGCAGGCCGATATTGTCGCGCGTGACCTGATGCAGGGTTCCGGCGAGGGTGCCCACGGCGAGCACGATTACAAGGCCGACAAAAGAGCGATACATCATGATCTCGAACGTATCGAGCTCGAAAGACACGGCGCGCCCGGCAATCGCCATCGAGGAAAAAGACAGGATCGCGCCAATCATCCAGAGCGCGGCTTTGAGGGTCTCGGTCAACTGTGGTCATCCCCGTGAATGAGAGGTTAAGTCTGGGTCGGAACGGGCGGGAACAAAAGAGCAAAACCGCGAACACACTGATTTCACCCGCCGGGCATGGAGCTTTGGCGGATTGCACAGGCAGAGGACATGGCAGAACAAGGGTACCGACAGGGCTGCATCGCGCGGGGCCGGCAGGCGCTTGGGCGCCTGCGCGGCGAATACAAGGCCAGTCGACGGGCCCGCCGGGGCCTCGGCCCCATCAAGGCCGCTGACAGGGACGCGGGGCGGGCGATACTGTCCATGTTGCGGCCCTTCCAGGCCCCGATGCCAATGATCCGCATTGGTCCCGAGAATGATGGGGGGGTATGTGCTGCCGGATGATCTCGAAGGGATCGCGGCATGTTTTTCGCCCGGCGTGTCGAATGTCATCGGGTTCGACGAGGAGATCGCCGCGCGCGGAATCCGGTGTTTTCTGGCCGATGGGTCGGTCGAGGGACCAGCGAACCCGCCGCCGGGCATCCGTTTCGAGCGGCTTTTCCTTGGCGCCGAAAGCGGGCAAGGGGTGATTTCGCTCGATGATTGGGTGCGCGGGCGGGCGCCGCCGTCGGGAGACCTGATGCTGCAGATGGACATAGAAGGTGCGGAATATGACGTGCTCGGCACGGCCAGCGCGCAGGTTCTGTCGCGGTTCCGGATCATCGTGCTGGAATATCATCGTCTCGAGAGCCTGTTCACCCCGCAGGGAAGAGACAGGATTCGCCCGGCCCTTGAGGCGCTGGCCAGGGATTTCGAGGTCGTGCACGTGCATGGCAACAATCACGCGCAATGCCTTCGCATGGCGGGGCGGCGGTTTCCGCCGGTGCTTGAAGTCAGCTACCTGCGCCGCGACCGCATGGCGCGTGCGCGCAAGGACGCGGTGATCCCGCATCCGTTCGACCGGCCCAACAGCCCGCGCAGGCCGGATCTTCAGCTGTCGCGGTTCTGGGATACCCCACGAAAATGACCCGCCGGATGAGGGCGGGCCATTGATCAGACGCGGCGCCGGTGCGCGGCCTTCATTCCCATTCTATGGTGCCCGGAGGCTTGGAGGTCACGTCATAGGTGACGCGGTTGATACCCTTGACCTCGTTTATGATCCGGGTCGCGGTCTCGCCAAGGAAGTCGTGGCTGAAGGGATAGTAATCGGCGGTCATGCCATCCACGGATGTCACCGCGCGCAGGGCGCAGGCATAGTCATAGGTCCGCCCGTCGCCCATGACGCCCACGGTGCGCACGGGCAGGATGGCCACGAAGGCCTGCCAGATCTCGTCGTAAAGCCCGTGCTTGCGGATCTGGTCGATGTAGACAGCATCGGCCTTGCGCAGGATCTCGAGTTTGTCGCGGGTGATCTCGCCGGGGCAGCGGATGGCCAGGCCCGGTCCGGGAAAGGGGTGGCGGCCGATGAAACTGGCCGGAAGGCCCAGTTCATGGCCCAGCGCGCGGACCTCATCCTTGAACAGCTCGCGCAGCGGCTCGACCAGTTTCAGGCCCATCTTGTCGGGCAGCCCGCCCACGTTGTGATGTGACTTGATGGTGACGGAGGGCCCGCCCGAGAAACTGACCGATTCGATGACATCGGGGTAGAGCGTGCCCTGCGCCAGGAAATCCGCCCCCTCGATATCGCCCGCGTATTTCTGGAAGACGTCGATGAACAACCGCCCGATGATCTTGCGCTTTGTTTCCGGGTCGGAAACGCCGTCCAGTTCGCCCAGGAACAGCTCGGCCTCGTCGGCATGAATCAGCGGGATATTGTAGTGGTCGCGGAACATGGTGACGACCTCGTCGGCTTCGCCCTGACGCAGCAATCCGTGATCCACGAAAACGCAGGTAAGCTGGTCGCCGATCGCCTCGTGCAGCAGCACGGCGGCGACCGAACTGTCCACCCCGCCCGACAGCCCGCAGATCACCTTGCTGTCACCCACCTGGGCGCGGATCTTGGCAACGGCCTCGGCACGGTAGGCATCCATGGTCCAGTCGCCCTTGAAGCCCGCGTCGCGCAGGAAATTCTCGTAAAGCGTCTTGCCGTTGGGGGTGTGATGCACCTCGGGATGGAACTGCACCGCGTAGAAGCGGCGCTCCAGGTCGGCGGTGATGGCGAAGGGCGCGCCGGGCGAGGTGCCCAGCACCTCGAACCCCGGGGCCAGCTTCGAGACATGGTCGCCGTGGCTCATCCAGACCTGTTCGCGCCCCGAGCCGTCCATGAACCAACCGTTCAGGAAATCGGGCCGCGCGCCCTTGGCGGGGGTGACCCAGGCGCGGCCGAACTCGGCAGTGGCGTCTTCACCGGCTTCGACGGTGCCGCCCAGGTCCTGCATCATCACCTGTTGGCCGTAGCAGATGCCGAGGATCGGAACGCCCAAGTCGTAGACGGTCTGCGGGGGGCGCGGACTGCCCGCGCGCATGACCGAATCCGGCCCGCCCGAGAAGATCACCGCACGGGGCGCGAAATCCTCGAGGAACGCCTGCGTAACGGTCTGGAAGGGGTGTATTTCGCAGTAGACATTCAATTCCCGCAGGCGGCGCGCGATGAGCTGCGTGACCTGGCTGCCGAAATCAATGATGAGAAGGCGGTCGTGGATCTGGCTTTGCATGGCGCCAGTTAAGCCGGAAGCGAAGGCCACGCAAGCACGCGCATGTCGCTTTCGCACTCAAAGGGGCGCAAATCCGATCTATCTGCATGCCCTGCGGGGCTATCACGCCTACAACGGATCGAAACGAGGGAGTCGCGGTATGAGCGAAGCAGGCACGGCACGGGCAGGGCGCAGGGGCCGCGGCGGCGGCGGGGCCGCGCGACGGGCACAGCGTTCGGCGGTCAGTTTCGAGACGGCGAAATACATCGAGCGCAATGTCCCCAACTTCGAGGTCCTCACCGAGGAGGCCATCGCGGTGATCGAGGCCAACGCCGAGCAGATCCTGGAGGAGATCGGCGTGGCCTTCGTGGACAACCCCGAGGCGCTGGAGCGCTGGAAGGCCGCCGGCGCCGAGGTCACGGGCGAACGTGTGCGCCTGCCCAAGGGGCTGGCCCGCGAGCTGATCAAGACCGCGCCTTCGGAATTCACCCAGCACGCCCGCAACCCGGAGCGCAATGTGGTGATCGGCGGGCGCAACCTGGTGCTGGCCCCGGTCTACGGGCCGCCCTTCGTGCGCGACGTGGACGGCGGGCGCCGCTATGCCACGATGGAGGATTTCCAGAAATTCGTGAAACTGGCCTACATGTCGAAGTGGCTGCACCATTCGGGCGGCACGGTCTGTGAACCCACGGATGTGGCGGTGAACAAGCGCCACCTGGACATGCTGCTCGCGCACATGACCCTGTCGGACAAGCCCTTCATGGGGTCTGTCACCGATCCCGACCGGGCGCGCGACAGCATCGAGATGGCCGAGATCCTGTTCGGTGCGGAGTTCGTCGACCGGAACACGGTGATGACCTCGCTCATCAACATCAACTCGCCGCTGACCTTCGATGCGACCATGATGGGCGCGTTGGAAGCCTATGCGGCCAAGAACCAGGCCGCGATCATCAGCCCCTTCATCGTCGGCGGGGCGATGGCGCCGGTTTCCGTGGCCGGCACGCTGACGCAGGTCCTGGCCGAGGTCATGGCAGGCGTCGCCTACAGCCAGTTGATCCGTCCGGGCGCCCCGGCGATCTTCGGCACCTTCGTGACCTCGATCGACATGAACTCGGGCGCGCCCACCTTCGGCACCCCAGAGGCAGCCAAGATCACCTATGGCGCGGGCCAGCTGGCGCGGCGGCTGGGTTTGCCCTACCGCTCGGCGGGGTCGTTCAACGGGTCGAAACTGCCCGATGCGCAGGCTGCCTACGAGACCGCGAACAGCCTCAACGTCGGCCTTCTGGCGGGGGTCAACTTCATGCTGCATTCCTGCGGCTGGCTGGAGGGCGGCCTGGTTGCCGACTTCGAGAAATTCGTGATGGACGCCGACCAGCTGGGCGCCCTGCATGGCATCGCCAGCGGTGTCCAGATCGACGAGAATGCCCAGGCCATGGACGCCATCCGCGAGGTCGGGCCGGGCGGGCATTACCTTGGCTGTGCCCATACCCAGGCGAATTTCAAGTCCGCCTTCTGGCGGTCCGATCTGCTCGATTACAAGCCCTTCGAGACCTGGGAAGAGGAAGGCGGGCGCGACACCCGCCAACTGGCCCGGCTGCGGGTCGAAAAATTGCTGGCCGACTACCAGCAACCAGCGCTCGACCCTGCGATCAACGAGGCGCTTCACGCCTACGTTGCCGCCAAGAAGGACAGCATGCCCGACGCCTTCAGCTGAGACGTCAGTCCAGCGGTTCGAGCCTGCGGCGCGATTTGCGTGTCGCGCGCAGGCTCGCCGCCTCGGCCATCAGTGCGATCAACACTTCGACGTGCCGGGCGATCGAATAGGCCGCCCGGTCCTGCCGGCGCTGGAAGTCCAGCGCCGCTTCCATGTCCAGAAGCCGCACCAGCGCGTCACTCGCCCTCGGGGGCACATCCGCCTGCAGCAGCCGCCGCAGATGGCGATTACGGTAATAATCGGTTAACCCTTGGCGTGCGGTTTGCACCAGGATCTGTGGTCTTTCGAGGCGCGAAACACGTGTCAGAACATCTTCCATGATGGACTCCCAGTTGATTTCACATGCTTTCTAACACAACCCCAGCGTGTGTTGCGTGTGGATAACAACCGCCGAACGGCGCGTTAACAGACGTTTACGTTTTGGAAACGATGCTTTCACACTGTGAATAATGTTTCCGAAAGAGAAACGGCGTCCTGGGTGGGTATGGGCCGGATTGGCCGCGCGCTGTCAGCGCGGCGAGGATGGGAACGGACAATGTCATTTGAACACAAGTCGTCGGTCTCGATGCCGACCTGGGTGCCGGAACACGTCCGGCATTATCTTCTGCACACCGTTTACGGCCAGTCGATCCGTGCGCTGGCCCGGCGGGCCGACTGCCACGCCTCGACCATCATGCGCCAGGTGCGCAAGGTCGAACAGCGTCGCGAGGACCCGCTGATCGACGGGGCGTTGCGCGTTCTGGCCTCGGACGGGACCGGAGGGGCGGCTGCGGTGTCGAACGGTGAACAGTTGCAGGCCCTGCGGCGCCTGGGCGAGCCGGGCGCACTGATGGCGGTGGCCCCGGACATGGGCCGCGCGGTCATCGTCCGCGACGGCGCGGGCGGGGCGCCCGAGTGCAGCACGTCGCTGGAGTTGCGCGTGGCCCGTGCCCTGGCGCTGCGCGATTTCCTGGACCCGGGCGCGTCCGGCGGCCGCGTGATACGCTACCGGATTTCCCATACCGGCCGGGCCGCCCTGCGCGACCTGATCGCGCGCTCCGAGAACCGTGCCCGCGAAATGGCCGAGGCGCAGACGCCTTTCGCCCATGCCCCCGGCGCGGGGGCGGCCCCCGGACCCGAGGAAAAGACGCCCCTGCGCAGTACGCGGCTCGGCTCTGCCGACAGCCCCGTGCGGGCGCTGGCCCGGCGCAAGGACAAGTTCGGCGAGCCCTTCCTGACCCGCGAGATGGTCCGGGCGGCCGAACGCCTGCGCGAGGATTTCGAGGTCGCCCATGTCGGGCGGTCGGTCAGCCAGGACTGGGCGGCCATGATGACAGGGGCGCCGCGCAAGGGCCGCGGCGGCAGCGACCATGGCGCGCGACTGGACGTTCAGGCGCGTGTCACCGCCGCCTTCGAGGCGCTGGGGCCGGGGCTGGCCGAGGTGGTCTATCGCACCTGCTGCCTGCTCGACGGGCTGGAGACCACCGAACAGCGCATGGGCTGGTCGGCCCGCTCGGGCAAGATCGTGTTGCGCATCGCGCTGGATCGCCTGGTCGAGCATTACCGCCAGGCGGAGCAGTTGAACACGCGCCATGGCTAGGCCGGGTGAATCAGCGCGGCATCCGGCCCCGAGGCTTGCGCCCGGTGCAAGGCGGGGTTTCATTGCTTTTCCGGACGTTTGGGCCTAGGTCAGGGGAAGCCTAGTCTGGAGGAGGCCAAATTGCGCGATCTGAACATTCCCGAATCCCGGCATCCCGAAAAGGCGCATCGCGCCGACAACGCACAGCCCAAGAAACCGGACTGGATCCGCGTCAAGGCGCCGACCTCCAAGGGCTATCAGGACACTCACAGGATCATGCGCGAGCATGGCCTCGTCACCGTCTGCGAAGAGGCGGGATGTCCCAACGCCGGCGAATGCTGGTCGCAGGGCCACGCCACCATGATGATCATGGGCGAGATCTGCACACGTGGGTGCACTTTCTGCAACGTGGCCACCGGTCGCCCTGACACGCTTGATGCCTTCGAGCCGGGCCGCGTGGCCGATGCCGTCCAGAAACTCGGCCTCAACCACGTGGTCATCACCAGCGTGGACCGCGACGATCTTGACGATGGCGGGGCCGAGCATTTCGCCATGACCATCCGCGCCATCCGCAAGCGCAGTCCGGACACCACGATCGAGATCCTGACGCCCGACTTCCTGAAATGCCCGCCCTCGGCGCTGGAAACCGTGGTTGCGGCGAAACCGGACGTTTTCAACCACAACCTGGAAACCGTGCCGGGCCTCTACCAGGAGGTCCGCCCGGGTGCGCGCTATTTCCACAGCCTTCGCCTGTTGCAGCGGGTCAAGGAACTGGACCCGACCATGTTCACCAAGTCAGGGATCATGGTGGGGCTGGGCGAAGAGCGTCCACAGGTGCTGCAGGTCATGGACGACATGCGCAGCGCCGACGTGGATTTCCTGACCATCGGGCAATACCTGCAGCCGACCCCCAAGCACCACGCGGTCGCCCGCTTCATCCACCCCGACGAATTCGCCGCCTATGAAAAATCTGCCTATGGCAAGGGGTTCCTCATGGTTTCGGCCACACCGCTGACCAGGTCGAGCTATCACGCCGGCGACGATTTCGCGCGGCTGCGGGAAAACCGCCTGAAAAAGCTGGGCGAAGCAGCCGTCTAGGGCAGGGCGACCAGGTAGGCGGCGATCGCGTCGCGGTCCTGCACCGACAGGCGACTGGTGTTCTTGATTACCGAGACCATGGTGCCGCCCGCCGTGTCGAACTCCGGCGTGAAGCCACTTTCGAGGTAGGCCGAGATATCGGGCGCGGACCAGCCCAGGCCCTCGGGCGTGATGTCGGGGATACGGCCCTCGCCATCGGGATTTACCGCGCCGGCCAGCCAGTTGCCGCGATCCAGACCGCCCAAGGCATTGCGGGGCGTGTGGCATTCGCCGCAGTGGCCCAACGCCTCGACCAGGTAGCGGCCGCGTTCCACTTGGCTGTCCAGGTTGCCCGTGACCACCCAGTCTTCATTCCTGAACAGCGTTTTCCAACCGCCCAGACTGCGCCGGACGTTGAAAGGAAAGGTGATGTCGTGCGGCTGGCTGGGCGTTGCATCGGCGGGCAGCGTCCGCATGTAGGCGATCAGGTCCGCGATATCCTGACGGCCGGCCCGCGCATAGGCGGTGTAAGGAAAGGCCGGGTAATAGTGCGCACCGCCAGGCGAGACCCCCCGCTGAACCGCATTGGCCAGGTCCATGTCCGACCAGCCCCCGATACCGTGGTTCGGATCAGTCGAGATGTTGGGGGCCACGAATGTGCCGAAATCGGTCTCGAATCTCTGACCACCGGCCAGGATGGGAAGGCCTTGGCCCGCCTCGGCGTCGGGCGCGGTGTGGCAGGACCCGCAGCCGGCGGCAATGAAGACCCGTTCGCCCGCCGCCGCGTCGCCGGTCAAACCCGCCAGGTGATCGGCTGGCAACGGCTCGGGCGCGGTCAGCCACCAGCCGGCCGCACCCCCGGCGACGGCCAGTGCCGCCACCCCTTTCAGCAGGCGACCGGCCAAGGCTCAGTCGTCGCTTTCGCGGTAGTCCTCGTGGCAGGCCCCACAGGCGCCGCCGAGACCGCCCATCGCACCCTTGAGCGCGCCCAGCCCCTGGCCGGCAGCGTCTTCCATGGCAGCGGCGGCCATGACCAGGTCCTCGGACATGGACATCACGTCGTCGAGGTTCTCCCAGATGGCCGGCAGGGCCTTGGAGCCCTCGACGGAATTGTCCGACCCCTCGGGCCAGTAGGTGGATTGGTCCAGTTGGGACAGCGCCGCGATGTTCGAGGCCGCGGCACTCGCCGCGTCGGCGTCGTAGGCAATGCGTTCGCGGGCCATGCCACCCAGCACACCTATGTTGTGGGCATAGAGCTGCATGTGGGCCTGCCGGGCCTTCATGGCCCCGGCGATGGCGGGATCGACATGGGATTCGGCCACGGCAGTGGTGCCAAGGCCGGTGAGGCTCAGAACGGTAATGGCAGTCGCAAGACGCTTCACGGTAAAACTCCTGATTGAATCAGTTTCAGTGACATCCACGATACCTGTGAGTAAAATCGAAGCCATTCCATAATTTTGCGTAAGGGGTCCGATTCCATGCACAGCCAGAACTGGGACGACCTGCGTTTCGTTCTCGCCGTGGCCGAGGAAGGCTCGGTGAGTGCGGCGGCCCGGCGGCTTCGGGTCAATCACGCCACGGTGCTGCGCCGGGTCGCCGCCTTCGAGGGGCGGGTCGGCCTGCAGCTGTTCGAACGCACTGCCAGCGGTTACGTGGTGCCGCCCGATCATCGCCGGGTGATCGACGCCGCGCGCGAGGCCGCCGCCGCCATCGGGGCGGTCGAGCGGGTGGCCCAGGGCGTCGAGATGCGCCTTACAGGGCGGCTCTGCGTGACCTCGACGGATACCTTTTGCCAAACGGTCCTGCCCGGGATCGTGCGCGATCTTGCAGTCGAGGGCGAGGGGCTGACGGTCGAGCTGTCCTGCACCAACGCCCACCTGGATCTGTCCCGGATGGAGGCCGATATCACCGTGCGCCCCGCCGTGCGCCTGCCAGAGGGGCTGATCGGGGAACAGGCGGGGATCCTCGGACTGGGCGCCTACGGGCCGGCGGCGGCCTCGACCGAGGGCTGGCTGGGCCTGCGCGGGCCACTGGAACGTTCGCGCATGGCCGAGGTCATGGACCGGCAGCAGCCCGGCCCCCTGCGCGCGGCGGCCGACAGTTTCGTCATCCTGCGCGAGATGGTCGCCGAGGGACTGGGCAACGCCATCCTGCCCAAGGTGCTGGCCGCGCAGGATCCGCGCCTGGTGCCGCTGGACCGCCCCGAGATGCAGATGGACATCCCGATCTGGGTCGCCAGCCATGCTGATATCGGCGGCTCGTCACGGTTGCGAGCCTTTCGCGCGCGCATCAAGGCCGGGTTGCAGGACCGGGCCGGTCGGCTGGGACCGGGCGCGCCACCGTAACGTGGCCCGCGCGACGGCTCCGTCCTGCTAGAGCATTCGAACCTTGCCGATATAGGGCAGGTTGCGGTTGCGTTGCGCGTAGTCGATGCCGTAGCCCACGACGAATTCATCCGGGATCTCGAAGCCGGTCCAGTCGGCCTTCACGTCCACCTCGCGCCGGGTCGGCTTGTCCAGCAGCGCGATGGAGCGCAGTTTGCGCGGCCCCCGCGCGCCCAGCAGCCCCAGCACGTGTTTCATGGTATAGCCGGTATCGACGATATCCTCGACAACCAGCACGTTGCGCCCCTCGATTCCGCCGCGCAGGTCTTTCAGGATGCGCACCTCGCGGCTGCTTTCCATGGAATCCCCGTAGGAGGAGGCCTCCATGAAATCCACCTCGACGTTCATGTCCAGCTCGCGCACGAGATCCGCGATGAAGACGAACGATCCCCGCAGCAGCCCCACCACGACCAGTTTCTCGCTGCCGTCGAATTCCGCGCGAATCTCTCGTGCCAGTTCCTCGATCCGGGCGGCGATGGTCTTTGCCGAGATCATCTCGTCGATGGCATAGTCCTCTTGCGTCATCTGGCCCCGCTGTCCTTCGTTGTGCTTGATTTCCGCGGCGCACTCTACGACATCACGCGCAAGAGTCACGCACACAAAGGAGCGCGGATGCCCGCCCATTCCGAGACCCGGCAGCTGCCCTATAGCGCGCAGCAGATGTACGACCTTGTCGCGGACGTTGACCGCTACCCCGAGTTCCTGCCCTGGACGGCCGCCGCCCGGGTGCGCCGCGTGGACGATCACGGCGACCACAAGGTGATGCTGGCCGACCTGGTGGTGTCGTTCAAGGTGTTCCGCGAGCGCTTCGGCAGCCGCGTGACGCTCTGGCCAAGGGCGCGCCAGATCGACACCGAGTATATCGACGGGCCATTCCGCTTTCTTGAAAGTACCTGGGAATTCCGCGAGGCCGAGGGCGGCTGCGAGGTCTCGTTCCGGGTGGATTTCGAATTCCGCAACAGGATGCTGCAGGGCGCGGCGGGGATGTTCTTCAACGAGGCGATGCAGCGCATCGTTCGCGCGTTCGAGGCCCGGGCCAAGGCGCTTTACGGCTGAACCGCGCCGATCAGCAGCGCAAGCGCATGTTCGACGGCCGCCGCGCGCACCTGCGCGCGCCCGATCGCCCCGAACTCCACGGTTTCCGTCCGGGTGCCGGCCGGCGTGGCCAGCGCGAAACAGACGCGCCCCTCGGGCTTGTGCTCCGACCCGCCGGGACCGGCGACCCCGGTGATCGACACCGCGAGTGTCGCCGCCGACCGGCCAAGTGCCCCCGCCGCCATCTGCGCGGCGACCTCCTCGGACACTGCCCCGTGGGCCGCGATCGTGGCCGGATCGACGCCCAGCATCTCGGCCTTGGCCGCGTTGGAGTAGGTGATGAATCCCCGGTCGAAGATGTCCGAGGACCCGGGGACGGCGGTGATGCCCGCGCCCAGCAGACCTCCGGTGCAGCTTTCGGCGCAGGCGATCATGTGGCCATTGGCGCGGGCGGCCTTGATCAGGGCCTCGACACTCATGGCGCGATCACCACATGCGACAGTCCGGCCAGCCCCAGGGTGATCACGGCGGCGAAAAGGCCCGCCCAGACATCGTCCAGCATCACGCCCATCGCGTCGCCGCGCCGGTCGGCCCGGCCCACCAGCCACGGCTTCCAGATATCGAACAGGCGAAACAGCAGAAAGGCCGCGATCCAGCCCGGATACAGCGCCAGGATGTCCTGTCCGGCGGCATGGGCGCCGATGATGACGGGCGCCAGCGCGATCCATTGGCCCACGACCTCGTCAATCACGATTTCGGACGGATCATGGTCGCCGCCCTGCGCGGTATAGGCCCGCGTGGCCCAAACGCCAGCGGCGAAGGCCGCGGGGATGGCCAGCAGGAACAACCACACGCCGCCCAGTTGCCAGATCAGCCAGGCAAGGGGCAGGGCGGCCAGCGACCCCCAGGTGCCCGGCGCCGGGCGCAGGTGGCCGACGTAGAGCACGGTGCCTGCTAACCCTGAAGCAGTGAGTCGGATAGGTTTCGCTTTCATCAACTTCTTGGAAGCTAAAAATCTGCCCTTCTTGGCAGATATCCATTTGAAACGGGCTTCTGCGACTAAGCGCCTTATCGCGTTCATGGTTTCACCAGCGTGGCCGTGGCCATGGCGGCGATGCCTTCGCCGCGCCCGGTGAACCCGAGCCGCTCCGAGGTGGTGGCCTTTATGCTGACGCGGGCCGCGTCCAGCCCCGTGATCCGGGCCATCTGGGCCCGCATGGCGGTAGCATGTGGCCCGACCTTGGGGGCTTCGCAGACCAGCGTGCAATCCACCTGGGTGATCTCGAAGCCACGCGTGCGGGCCAGGGCGCAGGCATGGGCCAGGAAAGTTTCGCTCGGCGCGCCTTTCCAATGTGGGTCGCTGGGCGGGAAATGCGTGCCGATGTCCCCCTCGGCCAAGGCGCCGTAGATGGCATCGGTCACCGCGTGCATGCCCACATCCGCGTCCGAATGGCCCTGAAGGCCCCGGTCGAAGGGCACCGCGACGCCGCAAAGCATGACGTGATCGCCCGGCCCGAAGCGGTGCACGTCGAACCCGTTGCCGGTGCGTATGTCCATGGCGCCCTCCCGGTGCTGCGCGGTCAGGATCTGCGCGGCCCGCGCGAAATCGTCCGGATGCGTGATCTTCAAGTTCCTCTCGTCGCCCTCGACGATGGCGACGTCAAGCCCGGCGGCGCGCGCCACGGCCACGTCATCGGCCGCCGTTCCGTCCGCGCCCGCGTGGGCGGCTCGGATGGCCTCCCTGTGGAACCCCTGCGGCGTCTGCGCCCGGTAAAGGTTGTTCCGGTCCCCGATACCGGTGACCTTGCCGCCGGCCCCGGTCCAAAGCGCATCGGAAACCGGCAGCGCCGGGGCCGCGCCGCGGGTCGTTGCAAGCGCATCCAGCACCCGGTCGATCACCTCGGGCGGGGTGCAGCACCGGGCCGCGTCATGGACCAGGACCGCCGCACCCGTCGCATGGTCCAGTCCAGCCAGCACCGACAGCGAGCGGGTTGCCCCGCCGATGGCAATGGTCGCCTGGTCCGAAAGGCGCAGGCGCTGCACGTGTCCCTGGTCTTCGGGCGCGACGACAAGAACGATGTCGCCGACGCGTGGATGGGCACGGAAGATCGCCAGCGTATGCTCGACAACCGTGCGCCCCGCGATCCGGCGCCATTGCTTGGGTGTCTCGCCGCCCGCGCGACGTCCGCGCCCGGCAGCGACGATGATTGCAGTGGTCTGCATTGGCCCCTCTCGTTCCGTCTGAGGGGGTGCTTAGCCGCTGGTGCAGGCCTGGGAAAGGGGGTTTCACCGGGTCTGTCCGGTCCTTTTGCACATCTTTTAATCATTTGACGCCGGCCGCACATTTTTTGACCGCAATTCAATTGTTCGGTCCGGGGGGCTCTGCTATCTGCAAAGCATGTCGTTGCCCGCCGCGCCCTTTCCCGTCGCCCTCGCCCCGCTCGCCGGGATCACCGATCTGCCGTTCCGGCGGTTGGTGGCCTCTTTCGGAGCGGGCTGGGTGGTGTCGGAAATGGTGGCCAGCCAGGAAATGGTCCAGGCCAAGCCCGGCGTGCGCGAAAAGGCCGAACTGGGGCTGACAGAGGCCGCCACCGCGGTGCAACTGGCCGGGCGCGAGGCCCGCTGGATGGCCGAGGCCGCGCGCCGTGTCACCGCCCAGGGCGCGGCGATGATCGACATCAACATGGGCTGTCCGGCCAAGAAGGTGACGCAGGGGTATTCCGGCTCGGCGCTGATGAAGGACCTCGACCATGCGCTCGGCCTGATCGAGGCGGTGGTGGCGGCGACCGACCTGCCGGTGACGCTCAAGACCCGGTTGGGCTGGGACGACGCCCTGCGGAACGCGCCGGAGCTGGCCCGCCGCGCCGAAGCCGCGGGGGTCAGGCGCATCGTGATCCATGGCCGGACCCGCTGCCAGTTCTACAAGGGCCGGGCCGACTGGGCCGCGATCCGCGCGGTGACCGAGGCCGTCGGAATCCCCGTCATCGCCAACGGCGACATCGTGGATGCCGTCACGGCCCGTGCCGCGCTGGCCCGGTCGGGCGCCGCGGGCGTGATGATCGGGCGTGGCGCGCAGGGACGGCCCTGGCTGCCAGCACAGGTCGCCGCGGACCTCTGGGGGCATCCGGCCCCGACAATTCCGGTGGGCCAGGCATACACGGACATGGTTTCAGATCATTACGACGCGATGCTCGCGTTCTACGGCAAGGCCCTGGGGACCCGCGTCGCCCGCAAGCACCTGGGCTGGTACATGGACTCGGCCGCGCCCGATCCGGCCCTGCGCCGGGCCGTGCTGACCGCCGATGACCCGGCCCGCGTTCTGGCCCTGTTGCCGCAGGCCCTGGCGGAAAGGCAAGCCGCATGATCACCGATCCGGACCTCTGGAATTCCCTGCCTGTGCCCGCGCTGCTGCTGGAGGCGGACGAGACCATCGCCGACAGCAACCTGGCGGCCGAGAACTTTCTCAATCTCTCGACCAAGGCTCTTTCGGGGGCGCTGGTCTGGGACAAGGTGATGATCGACGCGCCCTTGGAAGAGGCCTATGCCCGCGCCCGTGACAACAGCACACCGCTCTTCGTGAACGATGTGGACGTGGGCAGCGGCGAACGCCCGCCGCTGCAATGCAACGTGCAGTTCGCCCCGCTCTCGGGGGCCGCCGACCAGATGCTCATGCTGATCTCCCCGCGCGAGATTTCCACCCGTATCGCGCAGAACGCGCAAAGCTACCGCGCCGCGCGCTCGGCCATCGGCATGGCCGAGATGCTGGCCCACGAGATCAAGAACCCGCTGGCCGGCATCGCCGGGTCGGCGCAGTTGCTGTCCATGGGGCTGGCGGGCGAGGACCTGGAGCTGACCCACCTGATCGTCGAAGAGACCCGGCGCATCGTCAAGCTGCTGGACCAGGTCGAACAGTTCGGCAATATCCAGGCGCCGAGGCTCAGGGCCGTCAACATCCATGACGTTCTGGACCGTGCCCGCCAGTCCGCCTCGGTCGGGTTCGGCGCGCACATGCTGATGATCGAGGACTACGACCCGTCGCTGCCGCCCACCCATGCCGACCCCGACCAGTTGCAACAGGTTTTCCTGAACCTGCTCAAGAACGCCGCGCAGGCCGGGGGCGCGGGCGGCTCGATCACCCTGCGCACCTTTTACGACCCGGCGCTGCGCCTGCGCCGGCGGGACGGCAGCGAGGGCAGGTTGCCGCTGCAGGTGGAAATCATCGACGACGGCCCCGGCCTGCCGCCCGACATCGCCGCCGAGGTTTTCGAGCCCTTCGTCTCGGGCCGGGAGAACGGCACCGGGCTGGGCCTGGCGCTGGTCAGCAAGCTGATTGCTGACATGGGCGGCTGGATTTCCGTGGACAGCGTGCCGGGGCGCACCGTCTTTCGCGTGGCCCTGCCCACCGTGCCCCGCGACATCGCCACCAGTGAAAAGGATGAAGACTGATGGACGGAACCGTTCTTGTCGCCGATGATGACCGCACGATCCGCACCGTTCTGACCCAGGCCCTGACACGCGCGGGCTGCAAGGTGCATGCGACATCTTCCATCGTTACGCTGATGCGCTGGGTGGACGAGGGCAAGGGCGACCTGGTGATCTCGGACGTGGTCATGCCCGACGGCAACGGGCTGGAGCAGCTGCCCAGGATCGGCGAGGCGCGCCCGGGGCTGCCCGTCATCGTGATCTCGGCGCAGAACACCATCACGACGGCCATCCAGGCCGCCGAGGCCGAGGCCTATGACTACCTGCCCAAGCCCTTCGATCTTCCCGACCTGATGAAACGGGCCGCACGGGCGCTCGAGGTCAAGCGCCGCGCGCCGGTCCGGCGTGACGCGCCGGAAGAGGGAGCCGACACGGACCTGCCGCTGATCGGGCGCACCCCCGCAATGCAGGCGATCTACCAATTGGTCGCGCGGGTGATGAACACGCCGCTGTCGGTGCTGATCACCGGCGAGAGCGGCACCGGCAAGAGCCTGATCGCGCGCACCATTCATGATTTTTCCGACCGTCGAACCCTGCCTTTCGTGGTCGCTTCGGCCGCCGACCTTCAGGGAATGGACGGGCCCTCGGCACTGGTCGCGCGGGCCAAGGGCGGCACGCTGGTCTTCGACGAGGTGGGCGACCTGCCCGTCGAGGCCCAGGCGCGTGTTGTGCGGATGCTTGATTCCCTTGGCGATGGCGCGCCGCAGATCATGGCCACCTCGCGCGGGGGACTGATGGACGAGATGGAGGATGGCGGCTTTCGCGAAGACCTCTATTACCGGCTGGCCGGGGTCACCATGACCCTGCCGGCCCTGCGCGACCGGGTCGACGACATCCCGCTCCTGATCGAGCATTTCCTGGCCCGGGCGGAGCGGGACGGCGCCCCGCCGCGGCAGCTTGCGGATGCGGCCATCGACCTGTGCCGCGCCTACAGTTGGCCCGGCAACGTGCGGCAGTTGGAAAACGTGGTGCTGCGCCTTGTGGCCACCGCCCCCGAACCCGAGATCCATCGCGGCGAGGTCGAGATCGTGCTGGGCAACCAGCCGGCGATGGAACCGCTCAGGGGCGGGGACAGCGACAAGCTCTCGGCCTCGGTGGCCAAGCACCTGAGGCGCTATTTCGACCTGCACGGCGGCGAATTGCCGCCACCGGGCCTTTACCAGCGCATTCTGCGCGAGGTCGAGGCTCCCTTGATCGAGATTGCGCTGGATGCCACGGGCGGCAACCAGGCCCGCTGCGCCGATCTTCTGGGCATAAACCGCAATACGCTGCGAAAAAAGATCACCGATCAGGATATCCGCGTGACACGCCGCCGGAAATTGATGTAAAAGCGCAACAGAACCGTGGCCACTTTGCCGCAGAAGTGCGGGCCGAGCCCCGGACGAACAGGCGGTAGGGACCGGCCCCGGTCCGGCAATGAACGAGGCACCCGGCGTGCGGCGCTCTCTTCTGGGCATCAACCTTTCGACGATCAGCCGCTGGCGGCGCAAGCGGCGAGTTCAGAACGTCATGACGCTGGTGCTTGTGCTGCTGGCCCCGGTGCTTGTCCTGTCGACCATCACCGCGCTGCGCCCGCTGGAGCAGACCGACCGCACGGAGGTCCTGCGCCTTATCCTGCTGGTAGACCTGGTCTATATCCTTGTTGTCACGGCGCTGGTGCTGGCCCGGATCAGCGCGATGATCGCCGCGCGACGGGTGCGGTCGGCCGGCTCGCGGCTGCACCTGCGGCTGACCGGGGTCTTCGGACTTCTGGCGCTGATTCCAACGGTGGCGGTCGCCGTCTTTTCGGTGCTGACAATCAACATCGGGCTCGAGGGCTGGTTCTCGGAACGGGTGCGCAACGTGGTCGGCAACTCGCTCGAGGCTGCCCAGGCCTATGAAGAAGAGCACCGACAAGAGGTGGCCCGGGACGGCCGCGCGCTGGCCGGCTTCCTCGACACGCAGCGGATGCAGACCTTCTTCATGGAGCGCGGCGAGATCCGCCAGGCCCTGTCGCGCGTCGCCCCGCAGATCGAGCGCGGCCTGTCGGAGGTCTTCGTGCTGGACGGCGCGGGCGAGATCGAGGTGCGCGGCGAACGCTCCTACGAATTCTACTTCGAGAAACCGACCGAAGCGCACCTCGCGCAGGCCCGCGAAGACGGTATCGCCATCATCGAGGACTGGGCCAACAACGAGTTCCGCGCGCTGATCCCGCTGGAGAATTTCACCGACAGATACCTCTACGTCACCCGTCCGGTGGACGGCGATATCCTTTCGCTGCTCGACGAGACACAGGAGACGGTCGAGCTGTATGGCCAGCTCGAGAACGAACGCGGGCGCGTGCTGTTCGAATTCGGCCTGATCTACCTTGGATTCGCGGTGATCCTGATCCTGGCGGCGATCTGGGTGGGGCTGTGGTTCGCCGAGCGCCTGTCGCGACCCGTGGGCCGGCTGGTGGGCGCCTCGCAGCGTGTCGGCGCCGGGGACCTTTCGGTGCGTGTGCGCGAGGAACAGGGCGACGACGAGATCGCCCAGCTGGGACGCTACTTCAACCAGATGACCGAACAGTTGGCCGACCAGCGCGAGGAGTTGCTGAACAACACCCGCCAGATCGAGGAGCGCCGCCGTCTGTTCGACAGTGTGCTCAGTTCCGTGCCTTCGGGCGTTGTCGGGCTGGACCAGGAGGGCTGCGTGACCTTTGTCAATCGCTCGGCCACCCGCCTGCTGGAGGTGGGCAAGGGGGCCGAACGCACGCCGCTGACGGTCGCGGTGCCGGAGTTCGCGCCACTGTTCACGCAACTGACCGAACGCGGCCGCCGCGTGGTACAGGGCCAGGTGGAACTGGTGCGCGGGGGCGAACAGGAAACCCTGCTGGTGCGCATGTCGCCGCGCCGGGGCGAGGGCGGCACGCTGGAGGGCTACGTGATCGCCTTCGAGGATGTCACCGACCTTGTCAGCGCCCAGCGGATGGCGGCCTGGGGCGACGTTGCCCGCCGCATCGCTCACGAGATCAAGAACCCGTTGACGCCGATCCAGCTTTCGGCCGAACGGATAAAGCGCAAGTTCCGCCGCGAGGTGCCGCCCGAGTCGGTCGAGGCGCTGGAACAGATGACCGAGGTCATCGTGCGCCAGACCAATGACCTGCGCCGCATCGTCGATGAGTTCTCTCGTTTCGCCCGGATGCCCGAACCGGACCGCGCCACCCATGATATCGTCGGCCTGGTGCGTGATGCCGCCGCACTGCAGGAAGCCGGCCTTCCGGGCGTGACCATCAGCGTTGACCTGCCCGCGCCGCCGGTCCTGGCCAGCCTGGACAGCACCATGCTGTCCCAGGCCCTGACGAACCTGATAAAGAACGGCGGCGAAGCGATCGAGAGCCTGATGGACAAGGGCGCCCCCGAGGGGTTCTCCCCCGAGATCCGCGTGGCGCTCGAGGTCGGCGCGACCAGCGCCCGGATCACGATCGCCGACAACGGCATCGGCCTGCCCGAGAACCGCGCCAAGCTGTTCGAGCCTTACGTGACCACGCGTGAAAAGGGCACCGGGCTGGGCCTGCCCATCGTGCGCAAGATCATAGAGGAACACGGCGGCAGCCTGACCCTGACCGATGCGCCCGTCTTCGAGGGCGCCGCGCACCGGGGCGCCATGGCCACGATCGACATGCCGATACTGACCGAAACCGAAACGGGCGCCGAGACAACGGCCACCAAAACAGCGTGAGGGGATGATGAGCGATATTCTGATCGTGGACGACGAACGGGACATCAGGGAACTGATCTCGGACATCCTGCGGGACGAGGGCTTCACCACGCGCCTGGCGGGCGGGTCGGAAGAGTGCATGGCCGAGATCGGCAAGGGCCTTCCGGCGCTGATGATCCTGGACATCTGGCTCAAGGACAGCGCCATGGACGGCATCGACATCCTGTCCCATGTCAAGCGCGAGCACCCCGAAGTGCCCATCGTCATCATCTCGGGGCACGGCAACATCGAGATCGCCGTGGCGGCGATCAAGCAGGGCGCCTACGACTTCATAGAAAAGCCCTTCAACATCGACCAGCTGATGGTGGTGATCCGCCGCGCGATGGAAACCAGCCGGCTGCGCCGCGAGAACCTCGAACTGCGGCGCGGAGAGAGCGGCGAGATCGAGATGATCGGCGATTGCCCCGCCTTCCGCACCCTGCGCGGCCAACTCGACAAGGTCACGAAATCCAACGGACGGGTCATGCTGACCGGCCAGCCCGGCAGCGGCAAGGAAACCGCGGCGCGCTACATCCACGCCCAGTCGGAGCGCGCGGGCGCGCCCTTCGTCAGCGTCAATTGCGCCTCGGTCGCGCCCGACCAGATGGAGGAGATGCTCTTTGGCCGCGAAACCGAAGGGCGCGGCATGGAACCGGGTCTGCTGGAAGAGGCAGACGGTGGCGTGATTTACTTCGACGAGATTGCCGACCTGCCCGAGGGCACGCAATCCAAGATCCTGCGGGTGCTGGTGGACCAGAAATTCCAGCGGGTCGGAGGATCGGACAAGGTGCAGGTGGACCTGCGGGTCATTTCCGCGACCGGGCGCGACCTTCAGGCCGAGATCGAGGCCGGCCGCTTCCGGCAGGAACTTTACCACCGTCTCAACGTGGTGCCCATCCATGTCCCTTCGCTAGAGGAACGCCGCGAGGATATCCCGCGGCTGGCCGAGTATTTCATCGCCCGCCTGCACGCCGAGCAGGGCCTGCCCTTGCGCGCACTGTCCGACGAGGCGGGCGCGCTGTTGCAGACCATGCCCTGGCCCGGAAATGTACGCCAGCTCAAGAACGTGGTCGAACGCATCCTGATCCTGGGCGACAGCCAGGACCCGATCGGCACCCGAGAGATCCCGGCCGGGGGCGAGACCGGACAGGCTGACGAGGAACGGGTGATCCTGTCGGGGTCGCTGGCAACCCTGCCGTTGCGCGAGGCGCGCGAGCTGTTCGAGCGCGAATACCTGCTGACCCAGATCAACCGCTTCGGCGGCAATATCAGCAGGACCGCGAATTTCGTTGGGATGGAACGGTCGGCCCTGCACCGCAAGCTGAAATCTTTGGGTGTCGTCACGTCGAACAAGGCGGGCGCGCGGGTCGCTCACGTGGACGAGATCGAAGGCTGAGGACACCGGGCCGGCTTGACCGGGCCGCCTTGACCGTCAATGTGGGCTCTGTCACGACGCGGTGACGCTCTAGCGAGGGACCAGGCATGAAGGTCATCATCTGTGGCGCCGGGCAGGTGGGCTGGCAGATCGCCCGGCACCTTGCCTCGGAAAAGAACGACGTGACGGTTGTCGACAACAATGCCGAGCTGATCCGCCGCGCGACCGACACGCTCGATGTGCAGGGGATCGCCGGTTTCGCATCCTACCCGGACGTGCTGGACAAGGCCGGTGCGCGGGACGCGGACATGATCATCGCCGCGACCCATTCCGACGAGGTCAACATGGTCACCTGCCAGGTGGCGCACTCGGTCTTTGCCGTCCAGCGCAAGATCGCCCGGTTGCGCGCGCAAAGCTATCTGGACGCGATCTATGCCGATCTCTACCGCCGCGATCACCTGCCCATAGACGTGGTCATCAGCCCCGAACGCGAGGTGGCCGAGGCCGCCCTGCAACGGCTGGCGGCCCCTGCGGCCTTCGACACGGAAAGCTTCCTGGAGGGCAACGCCCAGTTGCTGGGAATCCATATCGAAGCCGATTGCCCCGTCATCAACACCCCGCTGCGCCAGCTGTCGGACCTGTTCACCACGCTCAAGGCCGTGGTCGTGGGCATCCGCCGCCGGGGCAGCCTCTTTGCCCCAAGTGCAGGCGACCAGATCTTTCCCGGCGACGAGTGTTATGTCTTTACCGAGACGCGCGACATGGCCCGCACGCTCGAGATTTTCGGCAAGACCCAGGCCAAGCAGGAAAGGGTTGTCATCATCGGCGGCGGCAACGTCGGACTGTCGGTGGCCCAGGCGCTGGAACACCGCGAGAACCGTATCCGAGTGCGGGTGATCGAGCGCGACAGGGCGCGTGCCGAACGCACCGCCGACGCGCTGGAACGGACCATCGTGCTCAACGGTGACGGGCTGGACGCGGCGCTGCTCCAAGAGGCCAACATCGGGTCCACGGACGCGGTGCTGGCGGTGACGGACGATGACAAGACCAACCTGCTGGCCGCGGTGCGGGCCAAGGCCCTGGGCTGTCCCATGGCCATCAGCCTGACCAACGATCCCACGCTTGTCCCGCTCATGGGGCCACTGAACGTGGATGCCTACATCAACCCGCGCGCCACCACCGTCAGTTCGATCCTCAGCCATATCCGGCACGGCAGGGTGCGCTCGGTCTACTCCATCGGCGATGCCGAGGCCGAGGTGATCGAGGCCCAGGTGCTGACCACTTCGCCCATCGCGGGCAAGCCCCTGCGCGAGGTGGATTTCCCCGAGGGCGTGCTGCTGGGCGGCATCCTCAAGGGTGGACGCATGGAAAAGCCGCGCGGAGGGCTGCGCATCGAGGAGGGCGACGTCGTCGCCATTTTCGCGACGGCCAAGCAGGTGGCCGAGGTCGAGCGCATGCTCCAGGTCTCGATCGACTACTTCTGATGGCCGGGTTCCTGTCGCGCAGGCCGTTCTTCGTGCTGCTCATGGGGCTGGGCGCGCTGGCCATGATCGTGCCGGCGGTCCATGCCCGGGTGGTCGAGGACTACGAGAGCATGCGGATCTTTTTCTACGGGTTCCTGCTGTTCTCGGTAATCACCCTGTTCGTGGCGCTGGCCACCGAGGGGCACCAGCCACGCTTCGGGCTGCGGGGGCTTCTGGTCTCGTTGCTGGCGGCCTTCGTTTTCCTGCCCATCATGCTGGCCATCCCCTTCATCGAGGCCGTGCCGGGCACACGGCTGATCGACGGTTGGTTCGAGATGGTCTCGGGCTTCACCACGACGGGGGCCACGCTCTGGGACAACCCGCGCAGCCTGCCGCGCTCGGTGCACCTGTGGCGGTCGCTGGTGGGCTGGATGGGCGGCCTTCTGATGTGGATCGCGGCCATGGCGGTGCTGCTGCCACTGAACCTCGGGGGCTTCGAGGTCTACCAGCAGGGCACGGCCGAGGCCGGCGAGGACCACCATGCCCGGATCGGCAGCAGCGTTGAACCGCCCGAACGTCTGGCCCGCTACATCCTGCGGTTCGTGCCGCTTTACACCGGGCTGACACTGCTGCTCTGGCTGGGACTGACCGTGGCCGGCGAGGTGCCCTTCGTCGCATTGTGCCATGCCATGGCGACGCTTTCGACCTCGGGCATTTCGCCCGTCGGGGGGATCTATTATTCCTCGGCCGGGATCGCCGGCGAGGTAATGATCGCCCTGTTCCTGCTTTTCGCGCTGTCGCACCTGACATTCACCCGCGCCCCGGGCGAGGACCCGCGTTCGGTCGTGACCCGCGACGCCGAGCTGCGCTTCGGGCTGACGCTGATCGGCCTTCTGACCTTGGCGCTGCTGGCACGCCACGTCTTCGAGATGGGCTCCGACGGGGCAGACAGCAGCGCGCTGACGGCACTTGCCGCGGCCTGGGGCGGCGTGTTCACGTTCCTGTCCTTCATGACCACCGCCGGGTTCGAATCCTCGCAATGGCCCGTCACCCAAAGCTGGTCGGGCCTGTCCACCCCGGGGCTGATACTCGTGGGGCTGACGGTGATCGGCGGTGGGGTGGCCACCACGGCAGGCGGGATCAAGCTGTTGCGGGTCTACGCGCTCTACAAGCACTCGCAGCGGGAACTGCAGCGGCTGGTCCATCCGTCCTCGGTCGGCGGCGCGGGCGCGCACGCCAGGCGCATCCGGCGGCAAGGGGCGCAGATCGCGTGGATCTTCTTCATGATCTTCGCAATGTCCATTGCCGGGGTAATGGTGCTGCTGTCCCTGACGGGCGTGCAGTTCGAAACGGCCATGGTGCTTGCGGTCTCGGCGCTGTCGACCACCGGGCCGCTGGCGGTGGTCGGGGCAGAGGACCCGATCTCGTACGCCGGGCTGACGGATTTGTCCAAGACGGTGCTGGCCCTGGCGATGATTCTGGGCCGGCTGGAAGCCCTGGCCATCATCGCCCTGCTCAACCCCGAATTCTGGCGCCGGTAGCCTGGCGCAACAATTTGGGCTGGAAACTCCGGCATCTGCGCGACATACTGAACGCGAATTCCGGCGCCGATCCGCGGCAACAAGAACAAGGGACAGGACAAGATGGCCAACGACAAGCAGAACCTGCAGGATGCCTTTCTCAATCATGTGCGCAAGTCCAAGATCTCGGTCACGATCTTCCTGGTCAACGGGGTCAAGCTGCAGGGCATCATCACCTGGTTCGACAGCTTCTGCGTGCTGCTGCGCCGCGACGGCCAGTCACAGCTGGTCTACAAGGGCGCCATCAGCACCATCATGCCGGCCACGCCGATCAATCTTTACGACGGTGAAGAATAATTGGAGGACGACCGGCCCGTAACGCGGGGCTATGTCGTTCACCCCGACATCCGCACGAACCCCGATCGTAACGCCCCCGGCCCGGCGCTTGAGGAGGCCGTATCGTTGGCCGTGGCGCTGCCCGACCTGGAGGTTGCGGGGTCGGAGGTCGTGCCACTGAACAAGGTCCATCCTGGCACGCTTTTCGGATCGGGCAAGATCGAGGAACTCAAGGCGCGCATCAAGGCCGCGGGGGCGGGTCTGGTGCTGGTCGACGGGCCGGTCAGCCCGGTCCAGCAGCGCAACCTGGAACGGGCTCTGGAAACCAAGCTGCTGGACCGAACGGGCCTGATCCTCGAAATCTTCTCGGATCGCGCCCGCACGCGCGAAGGCGTGCTCCAGGTCGAGATGGCCCATCTGTCCTACCAGCGCACGCGGCTGGTCCGGGCCTGGACCCACCTGGAACGCCAGCGCGGCGGCCTGGGCTTCGTGGGGGGGCCGGGCGAAACCCAGATCGAGGCCGACCGCCGGGCCATCGACGAGCAGCTCAACCGTCTGCGCAAGCAGCTCGACAAGGTGGTCAAGACCCGCAAGCTGCACCGGGCCGCCCGCGCCAAGGTGCCGTTCCCGATCGTGGCGCTGGTCGGCTATACCAACGCGGGCAAGTCCACGCTGTTCAACCGGCTGACCGGGGCGCAGGTGATGGCCAAGGACATGCTTTTCGCGACGCTGGACCCGACCATGCGCAAGGTCGAGCTGGAAACCGGCGACGAGGTCATCCTGTCCGATACGGTGGGCTTCATCAGCGACCTGCCGACACAGCTGGTTGCCGCCTTCCGCGCCACCCTGGAAGAGGTGCTGGAGGCTGATGTGATCGTGCATGTCCGCGACATCAGCCACCCCGAGACCGAGAGCCAGCGCGCGCAGGTCATGACGATTCTGTCTGACATGGGCGTGACCGAGGCCACGCCGCTCATCGAGGTCTGGAACAAGGGCGATCTGCTGGACATCGAGGTGGCGGACGCTCTGGAGGCCCGCGCCGATCGCGACCCGGATATCTTCCTGACCTCGGCGGTGACCGGGCGGGGGCTGCGGCCAATGCTTGAGCGCGTGTCCGAGCGGTTGAGCGCCCCCCGGACGACCGAGGACCTGGTGTTGCCTTATGCGCAGGCGCGCAAGCGGGCCTGGCTGCACGAGGAAGGCATTGTCGAGGCCGAGCGCACCGACGATGACGGCTATCACCTGCGGGTCAACTGGACCGCGCGGCAAAAGGCACGCTTCGAGAGGCTGTAGGTATGCCCAGGGTCAGGGACTGTCGCGACCCACGGGGCCATGGCTGTCGCGCCGCCCTTACTGCAGCGGCTCCAGCACGGTGATCCCCACTGCGCCGGCCCGGGCCAGCGCCGGGTCCAGCGACATCGGGATATACTCGCCGCGCCGCCACAACTCGCTCAGGTCGTCGTAATAGCGCGACAGCGGATGACCCGACTGCCCGGTCGAGGTGATGAAGACCGAACTGTCGGGATCGGCGAAATCGTAGACCCCGCGATAGACGGCGGCATGAACGTTCAGGAAGGGGCTTGGCCCAGTCCCGGCGGTGCGCCCGCGCATCAGCGTGTTGTCGCCACCGCTGGTGGACTGGCGAATGTTGACGAACCAGTTGAGCAACGGCGCCTCGCCCAGGACGGGGTGATCGTGTGTGGCCTCGTGGGCATCGCCCCAGCGCAGGGAATCCAGGTTGTCTCCGTAGCGTTCGGCAATCCAGACCAGCGCGTCGTCCAGCGCCAGTCGGGCAATGTCGGTGCAGGTTTCCCGCGGTGCCGACCGGCTGATGTCGCACCAGGCCGCCGCGCCGTCCACGTCGCGGAAGACCCGCTCGATGAAGAGCGGCTCCACGTGGGTGAATTCATCGGCCAGCGGTCCCAGGTCGTCGCGGATCAGGCGCTTTTGCAATTCCCGCAGCCAGGCGGCGTAGATAAGCGGCTCGGGAAGGTGCTCGTTCATCTCGCCGTTCCACTCTGACAGAAGCTCCAGCGCCAGCTGGCGCAGCCGCTGCGGCGTGCCGTCAGCGGCCGCTTCGCCGGTGAACCACAGGTCCGCGCCGATCAGCGGGAGCAGCGACCGCGCGGTGAAAGACACCGTATCGAGCTGCGCCTCGATGAAACTTTCGCGGGTATGGACCCGTCGCTCCTGCATCAATCGGCGCCAGCGGTTGATGCGCTGGCTGTCGCCCCATGTGTGGCTGACGTGGGCCGGGAAGGGGGCATCGGTGATCTTGTTGTTGGTGTTGCCGACGATGCCGCCTGCGGGGGCCACCCATCCGGGGTTGTCAGCGTAAGGCCGGCGGCCCTGCCAACGGTTTTCCGCCATATAGCCGAAATGCGGCATGCGGCCCTTGGTCACGTGGTCCGGGTCGCGGGCTGGAACATGGCCGATCAGCTTCATGCCCACGGTGTTGCGATCGGCAAGTGTCAGAACCTGGGCGGGGGCCACGAAGCCCTGGCCCGCGGCAATGCCGGCCTCGACCGTGCGTGCGCGCATCAGGTCCATCCCGGCCTCTATCGTGGTGTCGTCATGCGACAGCGCGGTCCAGCCCAGGGCGACGACGTGGCCGGGCGGTCGAATTTCGCGCAGGTCGAACTGGTCTGGGGAAAGGACCGGACCGTTCCGCGTCCATTGCAACTGGATCGTGACGGGGGCCTGGTCCGCGATACGGATGACGCTGTCTCGGGTCTCGAAATCGGCCCAGCCACCGGGCGTGCGGTATTGCGCGGCGTTGGCGGGGTTCACTTCTTCGATGAAGAGATCCTGGTCGTCCAGATAGGAGGAGGTGATTCCCCAGCCGAGGTAGGCATTGCGTCCGGTCAGGACCAGCGGCACGCCGGGGATGGTGCCGCCGATGACGCCGCCGGCCTGCAGCTCAAGCCGGGCGAGGTAGAACAGCCCCGGCGCCGCAAGCCCCAGGTGCGGGTCGTTGGCCAGCAGCGTCGCCCCGGTGGCAGATCGGCTGATGCCCGCCGCCCAGGCGTTCGAGGCCCCCGCGCGGCCGCGCGGCGGGATCGGCCAGAAGGGATCCTCGGCGATGCGCGCGGCCATGCGCGGGCCGGACGGGGTCTTGGGCAGGTCGGGCACCAGGCTGGCATAGTCGGGCAGGGCGGCCAGCCCGCCGCCCGGGTGTTCGGGCAGGATGTCGGCCAGCCTTGCGGGGTCGTCAAGCGCCAGCGAGGTGCGCGCGCGCAGCACTTCCTCTTCAAGGTGGCCCGAAAGCTGCACCGCCATGAGCTTGACGATCGCGACGCTGTCGGCGGGCTGCCAGGGGGCCAGGGCATGGTTGAACAGCCACATCTCGGGCGCGCCACGGCCCCGGGCACCCGCGTTGACCTGGCCGATCCAGGCGTTGACCCCCTCGGCATAGGCCGCCAGCGCCGCCTGCGTCTCGGCGTCCATCGCGCCGACGGAGGCGCGCGCTGCCGTGTAGATGTCGAAGCGGCGGAGCAGCTTGTCGGTCTCCAGCGTTCGGGGGCCGAACAGTTCGGACAGCTTGCCCTGTGCCGTGCGCCGCAGCATCATCATCTGCCAGAGCCGATCCTGCGCATGGGCAAGGCCGAGGGCGCGAAAGACATCCGCGTCGGTTTCCCCGAAGACATGGGGCACATTGGCATTGTCGCGCACGATCTCGACCGGCGCGTCCATCGACGCGACCTCAAGCGTCGCATTGTAGTCGGGCAGCGAGCGGGCGGCAAAATACCAGCCCAGGGCGATCACAGCGAGAGCAAGAAGCACCAGGCCCGAGGCGATACGGATGAGCCAGCGGAATAGGACGGCCATGTCTTCTCCGGATCGGGACTGGTGCGCGCACCTCAGGTTGGATACCTATCCATCAGGCAAGGACATGATGCAAGCGGAGGACACGCATGGCAAAGACAGCATTCCTGGGGCTGGGGGTCATGGGGTATCCCATGGCGGGTCACCTGGCGGCGGCGGGTCACGAGGTCCGCGTCTACAACCGCACCACCGCCAAGGCCGAAGCCTGGGTTGCCGCGCACGGTGGAACCCTGGCAACCACGCCGGTCGAGGCCGCGGCGGGCGCCGAGTTCGTCATGACCTGCGTTGGCAACGACGACGACCTGCGCGCGGTCTGCACCGGCCCGAACGGCGCCTTTGCAGGGATGGACCCGGGCGCGGTGCTGGTCGATCATACGACCGTGTCGTCACAGGTCACCGCCGAGATGGACGCGGCTGCCCGCGGGTCGGGCCTGTCCTTCGTGGATGCGCCGATATCGGGCGGTCAGGCCGGGGCCGAGAGCGGCCAACTGGTGGTGATGTGCGGCGGCGAGGAAGACGCCTACGACCGCGCCGAACCGGTGATCGGCAGCTATGCCAAGCTCTGCCGCCGGCTGGGCGGCAGCGGCGCGGGCCAGATGACCAAGATGGTCAACCAGATCTGCATCGCGGGGCTGCTGCAGGGCCTGTCCGAGGGGCTGCATTTCGCCGAGAAAGCAGGGCTGGACGGCCGCGCGGTGGTCGAGGTGATCGGCGGCGGCGCCGCCGGGAGCTGGCAGATGGAGAACCGCCACGCCACAATGCTGGCGGACCGGTTCGACCACGGATTTGCCGTGGACTGGATGCGCAAGGACCTGGGCATCTGCCTGAAGACCGCCGACGAGACAGGGGCCGCCCTGCCGGTGACGGCCCTGGTGGACCAGTTCTACAAGGAGGTCCAGTCGATGGGCGGCGCGCGCTGGGACACCTCGAGCCTGATCAAGCGGCTGCGGGCGCTGGAGGGGTAGCGGTTTCGAATTGGCTGCGCCTTTCCGACGGGGGCGAGGGGGCGCTGCCCCCTCGCGCTCCCCCGGGATACTTGGGGCCAGAAGAAGCCCGTGCAGGGGCGCTTGGCGGTCAGCGTTCGGGGAGCAGTCCGCGGGGCGCGAATCGCAGCATGAGCAGCATGACCACCCCCATGGTGAAGAGCCGCATGTGAGCGACCGCGTCCATGATCCGGACCCGGAAGGCGTTGTCTTCGGCCATGCCGCCAGTGACCAGCTCGGCCAGCCAGGCGCCCAGCGGTTCGACCTGGACCCAGAGCCACCAGACCAGGAATCCCCCCAGGACAGCGCCGTAATTGTTGCCCGAGCCGCCGACGATCATCATCACCCAGACCAGGAAGGTGAAGCGCAGCGGCTGGTAAGTGCCCGGTGTCAACTGGCCGTCCAGGGTGGTCATCATGGCCCCGGCCACGCCGCAGACCGCCGAGCCGAGGATGAAGATCTGCAGGTGCCGGGCCTTGACGTCCTTGCCCATGGCCTCGGCAGCGGTCTCGTTGTCGCGGATCGCGCGCATCATCCGCCCCCAGGGACTGGACAGGGCCTTTTGCGCCAGCCACAGGATAACGATCAGGACCAGCGTGAAGAGCACCGCGTAACCGAATTTCACGTAGAGCGTCGAGGCCATGGTGGGATCGAGCCCCAGCCCCGCCGCACGTTCAACGAATCCGGGATCGTTCTGCAGGTCGACCTCGTAGGGCACGGGCCGGGGCAGGCCGATCACGTTCTTGACGCCCCGGCTGAGCCAGTCCTCGTTCTTGAGCACAGCGATGACAATCTCGGCGATGCCCAGCGTGGCGATGGCGAGGTAGTCCGAGCGCAGGCCGAGCGCGGTCTTGCCGATGATCCAGGCCGCTCCGGCGGCCAGCAGCCCGCCCACGGGCCAGGCGACGATCGTGATCCAGCCACAGGCGCGGTAGTCTCCGCAGGGGTTCAAACCGCCAAGGTTGCCTGTGACGGCGGGGTTGATGTCCTCGACCGCGGCGACGCCCGCGTCAAAGACCCAGCGGTAGAGGAAGAACCCCGCGACGAGGATCGTCAGCATGATGAGGACACGGACCCGCCCCTTCGGCAGGCGGGTCCAGGCCAGGATCGCGGCCAAGATACTGGCCGCCCCCACCACCAGGCCCAGCAGGATCTGGACGCCCCCGGCGGCCCAGGCCCCTGGCGAGGGCGGCATGGCAACCAGCACCGTGGCCAGCCCGCCAAGCGCGACGAAGCCCATCACGCCCACGTTGAACAGCCCGGCAAACCCCCATTGCAGGTTCACCCCCAGCGCCATGACGGCCGAGACCAGCGCCATGTTGAGGATGCCAAGGGCGGTGTTCCAGGACCCCGAGAATATCCAGACATCCGTCGTCGCCTCGAGCAGGAACAACGCGGCGACGAAGGCGAAGAGCAGCGGGGCGCGCATCGACTGGGTCATACGGATTTTCCCTTGAACAGGCCGGTGGGCTTGAACAGCAGCACCACCACGAGGATCGCGAAACTGACGGCGAACTTGTAGTCGGTGGACAGAAGCTGGGCCAGGTTATCGGGCGCGAGGCTTTCGGGCAGGACGTAGCCGGCCACCTTTTTCCAGGCATAGGTGATCATGACCTCCGAATAGGCGATGACGAAGCCGCCCGCGATGGCGCCCACGGGGCTGCCCAGTCCGCCGACGATGGCGCTGGCAAAGATCGGCAGCAGGAGCTGGAAGTAGGTGAAGGGCTTGAAGCTCTTGTCGAGCCCGTAGAGCGTGCCGGCGATGGTGGCCAGGGCGGCGACGATCAGCCAGGTCACCATGACCACCCGTTCGGGGTTGATCCCCGACAGCAGGGCCAGGTCCTCGTTGTCGGAAAAGGCGCGCATGGACTTGCCCGTGCGGGTCCGGTTGAGGAACCAGAACAGCAGCGCCACCGCCACGGCGGCCACCACCAGGGTGATCGCCTGCGTGGATTTCAGCGCCAGCCCCTCGTCAAGCCCGGTCATTTCCTTGAAATCCCGCGCCGAGATGATGAAGCGCTCGCCATCCGCGAAGCGTTGGGTATCGACCCCGATGATGAAGCGCACCAGCCCGTTGTAGACGAACATCACCCCCATCGAGACAATCACGAGGATCACCGGCACCGCCTTTTGCGCGCGGTAGAACCTGAAGACCACCCGGTCGGTCATCAGCAGCAACAGCGCACAGCCCGCGATGCCGAAGGGCAGGGCGATCAGCGCGGTGGGCAGCGGGCCGAAGCTGATGCCCATGGACTGGAACAACCAGGTGAAGAGGATGGTGATCGTCGTCCCGAAGGCCATCGTGTCGCCATGGGCGAAATTGGAAAACCGAAGGATGCCGTAGATAAGCGTCACCCCCAGCGCGCCAAGCGCCAGCTGCGCGCCATAAGCGGTGGCGGGGATGAGAACGAAGTTGAGAAGTGCCACGATGGCGTTGATCAGGTCCATCGTTCAGCCCCCCAGGAAGCTCTGGCGCACTTCGGCGTCGGCCAGCAGGTCCTTGCCGGTGCCGGTGTGCGCGTTGCGGCCCTGCACGAGGACAAAGCCGTGGTCGGCAATCTCCAGCGCCTGGCGGGCGTTCTGTTCCACCATCATGACCGGCAGGCCGGTGCGGGCCACCTCGATGATGCGGTCGAAAAGCTCGTCCATGACGATGGGGCTGACCCCGGCGGTGGGTTCGTCCAGCATCAGCACCTTGGGCCGTGTCATCAGGGCGCGGCCCACGGCCACCTGCTGGCGTTGTCCGCCTGACAGTTCGCCCGCCGCCTGGTCGCGCTTGTCGCGCAGGATCGGGAACAGGTCAAAGACCTGCTCCATGGTCGCGTCGATATCGTCCTCGCGGATGAAGGCGCCCATCTCGAGGTTCTCCTCGACGGTCATCGAGGGAAAGATGTTGCGGTTCTGCGGCACGAACCCCATGCCCCGGCGCACCCTGTTCTGCGGTGACAGGGCCGTGATATCCTCGCCATCGAGCGAGACATGCCCGCCGCGCAGGTCCAGCATCCCGAAGATCGCCTTCATGGCCGTGGACTTGCCCGCGCCGTTGGGCCCGACGATGACCGCGATCTCGCCGCGGTCCACTGCAATGGTGCAGTCGTGCAGGATGTCGGGGCCCTTGCCGTAGCCGCCGGTCATGCCCGCGCCCGACAGGAAGGGCCCCGCGCCGGGGGCCGGCTTGGCGGTGCCATCTGCGGCCCCGGCCAGCTCCGACCGGGGGCCCGGCTTGGCGATGGAGGCATCATTGTTGCCACGGCCGGAATAGGGATCGCTCATTCTGGGCACCTTTCGCGCTGCGGCGTGGGGGGTGGCCGCGTGCCGGTCCACGCGGCGATCAAAGCAAGCGTCACGGCCTTCATGCGCCCAGCTTCTCCTTGTTTTTCAGGCCCGTGCCCAGGTAGGCCTCGATCACCTGCTCGTTGGCCTTGATCTCGGCCAGGCTGCCCTCGGCAAGAACCTTTCCCGAGGCCATGCAGATGACCGGGTCGCACAGGCGTTCGATGAAATCCATGTCGTGCTCGATGACGACGAAGGTATAGCCGCGCTCCTCGTTCAGGCGCTTGATCGTGTCCGAAATCGTGTAGAGCAGGGTGCGGTTGACCCCCGCGCCGACCTCGTCGAGGAAAACGACGCGCGCGTTCACCATCATGGTCCGACCCAGTTCCAGCAGCTTCTTCTGTCCGCCCGACACGGCCCCGGCGGGGTGGTCGGCCAGGTGTTCGATGGTCAGAAATTCCAGCACCTCGTCGGCCTTGGCGCGCAGCGCGCGTTCCTCCTCCGCGATCCGCTTGCGCCCGAACCAGGTGTTCCAGAGCGTCTCTCCCGACTGGCCCGGGGGCACCGTCATGAGGTTCTCGCGGCAGGTCATCGAGTGGAACTCGTGTGCGATCTGGAACGTGCGCAGCAGGCCGCGGTGGAACAGGTCGTGCGGCGGCAGGCCCGTGATGTCCTCGCCAAGCATCGTCACCCGGCCCGAGGTCGGTGGAAGAACACCGGCGATCACGTTGAAAAGCGTGGTCTTTCCCGCGCCGTTGGGGCCGATCAGACCGGTGATCGAGCCCTGCGAGATCTCCAGCGTCGCACCGTCGACCGCGTGGAAGCCGCCAAAGGCCTTGACGACGTTCTCGACCCTGATCATTGCGGCTGTCCCCCAGTATCCCCGTTATCCCCGTTGCGCGGGCGGCCGTCGCGCCCGTCTTTCCCGTGGCAAGCGGCGCGGGGTTGCCCCCGCGCCGCGCCGTCAGGTCGTGCCGTTCTCAGCGGAACTGCACGGTCTCGTAGTCGCCATCGGTGACGGTGTATTCGCGGTAGGTGCCCGCGGCCTCACCGGGGCCGATCAGTTCGACGTTGGTGGCGCCGACGTAGTCGATCTCGCCACCCTCGGCCAGGATCTCGAGCCCGCGGCCCAGTTCACCGGGCAGGATTTCCTCGCCCGGGGCGTTGGCAACCGCCAGCACGTTCTCGGCGATGGTGGCGCTGTCGGCCGCACCGCCCGCTTCCATCGCCAGGGCCAGAAGCGCCGCGGCGTCATAGCTTTCACGGGTGAAGGAACTGTCGCCGTTGATGCCGGCGGCTTCGGTGATCTCGGTGAAGGCCTCGGCGCCCGCGCCCTGCGACCACGGCACCGCCCCGAAGGAGCCTTCCATATCGCTGCCCAGCGACTCCATCAGGCTGTCGGCGAACATGCCGTCGCCCATCATGAAGGTGTCGAAGGCGCCGCTGTCCAGCGCGCTGCGGATCACGCCCGGGCCACCCTGGTCGGCATAGCCCAGGACCACCAGCACCTCGCCGCCGGCCGACGCCATGGCGGCGACTTCGGCCGAGTAGTCGGCCTTGCCATCCTCGTGGGCGGCCGAGATGGTCACGATGCCGCCGTCTTCCTCGAAGCTGGAAATGAAGCTGTTGGACAACCCCTTGCCGTAGTCGTTGTTGGTGAAGGTCACGGCGACCTCGGTGATGCCCTTGTCGGCAAGGATGTCGGCCAGCACTGCGCCCTGCCGCGCATCCGAGGGCGCGGTGCGGAAGAACAGGCCGTTGTCCTCGGCGGTGGTCAGGCCCGGAGAGGTCGCCGAGGGCGAGATCATCGGCACGCCGTTGGGCACGGCCACGTTGGCCAGAACCGCGCCGGTCACGCCGGAGCAGTCCGCTCCCATGATCGCGACCACGCCGTCGCCGGTCACGAGGCGCTCGGCTGCGGCGGTGGCCGCGCCGTTGTCGATGCAGGTGCTGTCGGCGCGCACGGATTCCAGCATCATGCCCTCCAGCACCCCGCCGGCATCGTTGACCTCGGTCATCGCCAGTTCGGCGGCATCGGCCATCTGCGGGGTGAGGGATTCGATGGGCCCGGTAAACCCGAGGATGACGCCGATCTTGACGGTGTCACCATGTGCCTCGGCATGGGCGGCACCGGCGACCAGGGCGCTGGCCGACGCGGCCATGAGTAGTTTTTTCATGTTCTTAACTCCCAATTGGAACAGGTTTCTCCAGCGTCGAGATTAGGCGCCGATTCGCGAAAAGAAAAGCCGTAGCGGGCCTGTCGCACCTGCCACCTCAGATCGACAGTCGCGCCGCCTGCGCGCCGCGCTCGCGGTAGGGCGTGGTGTTGTAATGCGACCGGTAGCACTTCGAGAAATGCGACGGCGAGGCAAAGCCGCAGGCCAGCGCGACGTTGATGACGCTCATGTCCGTCTGCATCAGCAGGTTGCGCGCCTTTTGCAGCCTCAGTTCCATGTAGTACCGTTTCGGGCTGCGGTTGAGGTAGCGCCGGAACAGACGTTCAAGTTGCCGGGTCGACATGCCCACCTCCTTGGCCAGCAGCGCCGGGCTGATCGGCTCCTCGATATTCTGTTCCATCATCTGGATCACGCGGCTCAGCTTGGGGTGGCGCACACCGATCCGGGTGGGGATCGACAGCCGCTGCGTGTCCTGGTCGGTGCGGATCGAGGAATAGATTTGCTGATCGGCCACGGAACTGGCCAGCTCCTCGCCATACTGGTCGGCGATCACCTGCAGCATCAGGTCGATCGAGGAGGTGCCCCCGGCGGTGGTCCAGCGGTTGCCGTCCTTGATGAAGACCGACTTGGTCAGGTTCACGTCGGGAAATTCCTCGGCGAAGCTGTCCTGGTTTTCCCAGTGGATGGTGGCGCGCTTGTCGTCCAGCAGCCCGGCCCGGGCCAGGGTATGGGCGGCGGTGCACAGCCCGCCGATCACGATGCCGCGCCGGGCCTCGCGGCGCAGCCAGCTGACGATCCGCTTGGTCGTGGCCGACTGCACGTCACGTCCGCCGCAGACCAGCAGGTAGTCGTCGCGGCGCAATTCTTCGAGATCCATGTCCACGTTGAAGCTGACCCCTCCGGCCGAGGCGACCGTTCCACCGCCATCCGCCGCAAGCGCCCAGGTGTAAAGCTCCCGGCCGGCCATGAGGTTGGCGATGCGCAGGCAATCCACAGCCGCCGCGAAGGACAGCAGCGTGAACTCCTCCAGCATCAGGAAAACGAAACGCCGGCGCACGCCCGGGTCAGTCTTCACGTCGATCGTTTGCCTGCGGTCCATCAGCCCGTCCCTGCCAAGTTGACGCAGGACATGACCACCTTTGCGCCCGCGGTTCAAGAGGCAAGCAGACCACTTGCATCATGGAAAGCCGGGAAAATGCCATTGGCCCCGCGCGCCGTGATCGCTATAAGCGCCGCGTATCGTAATCGCCCCCCGCGCACCCATCGTGCGGCGGGGCCTTATCCGGAGCGAAGACAATGGCGGAATGGACGAAGTCCGACTGGCGCGACAAGCCGCGGGTGCAAATGCCGGACTATACCGACGACGCGGCCCTGGCCAAGGTCGAGGGCCGGTTGTCTTCCTATCCGCCGTTGGTCTTCGCCGGCGAGGCGCGGCGGCTGAAAGCCGAACTCGCCGCGGTGTCGCGCGGAGAGGCCTTCCTGCTGCAGGGCGGCGACTGCGCCGAGAGCTTTGCCGACTTCGACGCCGACCATATCCGCGACACCTTCAAGGTGATGTTGCAGATGGCCATGGTGCTGACCTACGGTGCCAAGGTGCCCACGGTGAAGGTCGGGCGCATGGCCGGGCAGTTCGCCAAGCCGCGCTCTGCTCCGACCGAAACGGTCGACGGCCAGGAACTGCCCAGCTATCGCGGCGACATCATCAACGAGTTGGACTTCACGCCGGCATCCCGCAGTCCCGACCCGGGCAAGATGTTGCGTGCCTATACCCAGGCGGCGGGCACGCTGAACCTGCTGCGCGCCTTTTCGACGGGCGGTTTCGCCGACGTGCACCGGGTTCACCAGTGGACGCTGGGGTTCACCGACGGCGGCGAGGCGCAGAAATACCGCGAACTGGCGGCGCGTATCGGCGATGCGCTGGACTTCATGAATGCGGCCGGGCTGAACGGCGACAACAACCATGAACTGGCCACGGTGGATTTCTACACCAGCCACGAGGCGCTGCTGCTTGAATACGAAGAGGCGCTGACGCGGCTCGACAGCACCTCGGGCCAATGGCTGGCCGGGTCCGGGCATTTCCTCTGGATCGGGGACCGCACGCGCCAGCCCGATGGCGCCCATGTCGAATTCCTGCGCGGTGTGCAGAACCCGATCGGCCTGAAATGCGGGCCGAGCATGACCGTGGGCCATCTCAAGGCGCTCATGGCCAAGCTCAACCCCGACAATGAACCGGGCCGTCTGACGCTCATCACCCGCTTCGGCGCGGGGGCGGTTGGCGAACACCTGCCGCGGCTGATCAAGGCGGTGCAGGAAGAGGGGGCCGAGGTCGTCTGGACCTGCGACCCGATGCACGGCAACACCATAAAGTCCTCGACCGGTTACAAGACCCGGCCATTCGACAGCGTGTTGCGCGAGGTGCGCGAGTTCTTCGCCGTGCACAATGCCGAAGGGTCGATCCCCGGCGGCGTGCATTTCGAGATGACCGGCGACGACGTGACCGAGTGCACCGGCGGCGTCCGTGCCGTCACCGAGGAAGACCTGTCCGACAGGTATCACACCGCCTGCGATCCGCGGCTCAATGCTTCGCAGTCGCTGGAGCTTGCCTTCCTCGTGGCCGAGGAGCTGTCTGCGCGGCGCCAGTCGGTCGCCAGCGCCGCCACCGGCTGAGGGGACGCCTCTCAGGCGTTGTCGACCACCAGCCGCAGCGCAGGGCCGCCAGCGGCCGGGCGCCGGCGGGGCGGGTCGAGCGGGGCGCGGTCCAGCGGTTCGTGGCGGATGCTCGGGTCGTCCAGTATGCTGAACCGGCGGGGGCCCCCGCCGGGATTGCCATCGGCCACCAGTGCGCAGAGGCACCGCGAAACGCTTCCGGCATCGTCACACAGCGGCAACAGCAGCAGCCGGCCCGACAGTGCCGGCCGCCCCGGTGCCCGCGCGGCCCGCAGCGGCAATTCCACCACCGAGGGCATCCGGAAGGCGACTTCGACCTGGGTGGCCAGCCGGCCGCGATCCCCGGGGGTGAAAAGCACCGAAAGCGGCATGCCGCGCGGCTCGGACCCTGCCAGGACGGCGATGCGCTGGCCCGCGACACGGATGCGCGCCACCCCCGGGGCCACCCGTTCCAGGATCAGCGCGTCCTCGATCACGTCGCCGATGAGCGCGGGATCAAGGGCGCTGCGCCGTGGCACCCGACCCGCGGGCGCAAGGCCCCGCCAGTAGGACTCCAGCTCGACCAGGGCGGTGGGGTTGGTCACCATGAAGTCGGCGCCCGACCGGTTCCGCGCATTGTGACCATCGGTATTCCAGAACCGTGCCATGGCTGTTTTCCTCCTGCTGTTGTCAACGACATTTATACCGTCTTTTCGTCCAATTTTCCCTATCTAAAACCTTAAAGGGTTAACGGCAGCGGGCGGGGCACCCTCGGCCCGGGCTTGCCCTTGGCCCGGCTTTGCCGTTAGGTGCGCCGACATCCGACACCGCCAGGGAAGCCCCGCGTGATCCGTTCCATGACCGCCTTCGCCAGCCGTTCAGGCAGCCTCGGCCCCGTCGGCTGGTCCTGGGACCTGCGCGGCGTCAATGGACGCGGGCTGGAACTGCGCCTGCGCCTGCCAGACGGAGTCGAGGGGCTGGAGGCCGAGGCACGCAAGCGGCTTGCCGCGGCGCTGACCAGGGGCAACGTGACCCTGGCTCTCAAGCTGGCGCGGTCCGACGCCGCGCAAGGCCCCACGCTGGACAACGACGAACTGACCCGCGTGCTGGACGCGCTGGACGCGGTGCAGACCCGCGCCGTCGGCATGGGCGTGACGCTGGGCCAGCCCACGGCGGCCGACGTGCTGGCGCAACGCGGTGTTCTGACCCATGCCCTGCCCGAGACAGACACGAGCCTGGTGCCCGCGCTTCTGACAGATCTCGACAGGCTGATCGCTGACTTCGATACCATGCGCGAGGGTGAGGGCGCGGCGCTCGCCGCCGTTCTAGCCGCTCAGGTCGACGAGATCGAGGCGCTTGTCGCGCAGGCCGAGGCGCAGTTGCCCGCCCGCGCCGAGCAGACCCGCGCCGCCCTGCGCCGCGCCCTGGACCGGATCACGGCCGAGGGCGCCCCGCTGGACGAGGACCGCCTGGCACAGGAACTGGCCCTCGTGGCGGTCAAGGCCGACGTGACCGAAGAGTTGGACCGCCTGCGCGCCCATGTGCAGGCGGCGCGCGACTTGCTGGGGCAGGGCGGCGCCGTGGGCCGCAAGCTCGATTTCCTGGCGCAGGAATTCAACCGCGAGGCCAATACCCTGTGTTCCAAGGCGCAGGACAAGACGGTGACCCGCATCGGGCTGGACCTCAAGGCGGTGATCGACCAGATGCGCGAGCAGACCCAGAACGTGGAGTAGCCATGCCCAGACGCGGCCTTCTCATCATCCTGTCCTCGCCCTCGGGCGCGGGGAAATCGACCCTCTCGAACCGGCTGCGTGCCTGGGACGACACGATCCGGTTTTCCGTCTCGGCCACCACCCGGGAACCGCGCCCCTCGGAGGTGGATGGCCGCGAATACCACTTCCGGTCCGAGGCCGCGTTCAAGCGCATGGTGGCCGAAGGCGAGATGCTGGAACATGCCCATGTTTTCGGCAACCACTACGGCTCGCCGCTTCCGCCCGTGCGCGACGCGATCGAAGAGGGCTGCGACGTGCTCTTCGACATCGACTGGCAGGGCGCGCAGCAAATCCGCAATTCCCCGCTCAAGGACAACGTGCTGTCGATCTTCCTGCTGCCGCCCTCGATCGCGGAACTGGCCCATCGCCTGCGCAGCCGCGGCCAGGATGACGCAGCGACCATCGCCCGGCGGATGCAGAAAAGCTGGGACGAGATTTCGCACTGGGACGCCTACGATTACGTGCTGATCAACGACGACCTTGACCGGACCGAGGATCGGCTGAAGACGATCGTCAGCGCCGAGCGCCTGCGCCGAGAGCAACAGCCTGACCTCGTCGGCCATGTCCGGCGACTGCACCGCGAATTCGAGGAGATGTCATGACCCTGTATGCCCTGGACGGCCACGCCCCCGAGATCGACGCGACCGCCTGGATCGCCCCTGGCTGCCACCTGATCGGACAGGTGGTGCTGGGCCCGCGCGCCTCAGTCTGGTTCGGGACCACGCTGAGGGGCGACAACGAACCCATCGTGGTGGGCGCGGGGACCAATGTTCAGGAAAACTGTGTATGCCACACTGACATCGGCCTGCCGCTGACCATCGGGGAGAACTGCACCATCGGCCACAAGGTCATGCTGCATGGCTGCACCATCGGGGACAATTCGCTGGTGGGCATGGGCGCGACCGTCCTTAATGGCGCAGTGATCGGTCGCAACTGCCTGATCGGGGCGGGGGCACTGGTCACAGAAGGAAAGGAGATCCCCGACGGTTCGCTCGTCCTGGGGGCGCCGGGCAAGGTGGTGCGCGCGCTGGACGCCGACGCGATCGAGGGGCTGACCGCCTCGGCGCTGCATTACCAGGACAACGCCGCACGGTTCCGCGCCGATCTGAAAGAGGTTTGAGCATGTCCGACTCCATCGTGCGCCGCACGCCCTGGCCCGACAGCACCTCGAGCCCCGTGGTCACGCCGCTTCAGCCCTCGGTCGTCTACGCCTCGCCCGACCCCGATGCACTGGACCGGCAATACGCCGAGGCCTCCGGCTATACCTACGCGCGCGAAGGCCACCCCAACGCCACCGTGCTGGCGCAGAAGATCGACCGGCTGGAGGGGGCCACGGGGGGCATCATTGCCGGTTCGGGGATGGGCGCCATCGGCAACGTTTTCCTGGGGCTGCTCAAGGCCGGGGACCACGTGGTCGGCGGCGACCAACTTTATGGCCGCTCGCTGCGGCTCATGACCGAGGACCTGCCGCGCCTCGGCGTCGAGACGACGCTGGCCGACCCGACCGATGCCGCCCGGATCGCGGCGGCGCTGCGCCCGGACACGAAGATGATTCTTGTCGAGGTCGTCTCGAACCCCACCATCCGCATTGCCGACATGGAGGGGATCGCGCGGCTGGCGCGGGATCGTGGCATCCTGCTGGTGGTGGACAATACCTTTACCACGCCGCGCGGCTATCGGCCCTTCGACCACGGCGCCGATATCGTCGTTCATTCCGTCACCAAACTGCTGGCGGGCCATTCCGACGCGACGTTGGGCTATGCCGTGGCCCGCGACCCGGCGTTGAACGAGAAAATCTACACCGCCAATGTAACCTGGGGCTTCACCCCCAGCCCCTTCGATTGCTGGCTGGCCGAACGGGGACTGCATTCCTTCGAGCTGCGCTACGACCGGGCCGAAGCGACCGCCACGCGGCTGGCCGAGGCGCTGGCGCAGATGCCGGGCGTGACCCGCGTGCTGCATCCGGGCCGCCCGGACCATCCCGACCACAACCGCGCGCAAGCGGTGCTGGGCGACCGGCCCGGCAACATGCTTTCCTTCGAGGTGGCAGGCGGGCGCGCGGCCGCCAACGCGCTGACGCGCGCCGCACCTGACATCGCCTTTGCGCCGACCCTGGGCGACGTCGGCACCACGCTCAGCCATCCGGCGTCGTCCTCGCATCGGGCGCTGACGCCCGAAGGCCGCGCGGCGCTGGGGATCAGCGAAGGGTTCTTCCGCGTCTCGGTGGGTCTGGAAGAGCCGGATCTGCTCATCTCGGAATTCGGACAGGCCATCAGCCGCGCGCAGAGCGCATGAGCCAAGCCAGGTCCTGCGGCAACAGCAGGTCGAAGACCAGATCGGGCGCCACCCGCGCGACCTCGGCGCGGACAAGGCCCGTGTCGGGCAGGGCGCGAGTGGTCGCATAGTAAACGCCGCGATAGCCCTCTGCCTGCAAGGTCTGGGCGATCGTGACCGCATCGAACCCCGGCCCCCATAGCGGTGAGAGCACCAGCGACGGCGCGGCCCCGCCGGCCAGCAGCGCGGAGAGGTGCCCAGGCTCGACGAATTTCACCCCGGCCGGGGCGATGTCATCGGGCTGTCGCAGCTCCGTCATGCCCTCGACAACGAGGACGATGAGGCCGGCGCCATCCGTAGCCACGGCGCTCAGGGGGTTGCCAGATGTCAAACGATGTCCCCAGGTCGCTGTTTCGCGTTCACCTTCGAGGTAAAAACGGGCCGGTTCAACCATTGGATCACCCGCGCGGCACGGCGATCAGGGGGTCCCCGCATCTTGATCTTGCCGGGCAGATGGGCCAGCAGGTCATCATGGCCGATGACAGTGACCTTCGCCTGCTCGATGCGCTTCCGGTGCCCGCCATGGTCATCGGTGTGGATGAGCGTGTCCGCCGGGCCAACCGTCATGCCCAGTCCCTGATCGGCACCGACTGCACCGGCTGGCATTACATCACCGCCCTGCGTCAGCCCGGCCTGCTGGATGCCGTCGAGGCCAGCCTGCGCGACGGCGGCCATCGCAAGGCGCGGTTCCTGGGCAGCGACGGCGCCCGCGACACCACATGGGATGTCACGCTGATCGGCGCGGCGCTTCCGACCGGCCATGCCGTCGTCCTGACCTTTCAGGATGTCACCGCGGTCGAAGAGGCGGGCCAGATGCGGCGCGACTTCATCGCCAATGTCAGCCACGAGCTGCGCACGCCGCTGACGGCGCTTCTGGGCTTTGTCGAGACCCTGCGCGGCCCCGCCCGTGACGACGCCGCCGCGCGCGATCGGTTTCTCGACATCATGGAAAAGGAAGCCGGACGGATGCACAGGCTGGTCGAGGACCTGCTGTCGCTCAGTCGCGTGGAGGATCAGGAGCGCAACCGCCCCCGGACCGCCATCGACCTTGCCGTGGTGGTGGAGGGCGCGCTGGATTCGCTGCGTCCGATGGCCGCCGAGCGCGGCATGACGATCGACTGGCAGCCACCCGGCGACAGCGCGCCGGTCGCCGGGGATGCCGTTCAATTGGCCCAGGTGGTCACGAACCTTGTCGAGAATGCCATAAAGTACGGCCACGAAAACAGCCGCATCGACCTTCACCTGTCGGACGCGGCGCACGAGACGAGCCTGCGTCAGACCGGTCTGCGCCTGTCGGTGCGCGACCGGGGCGACGGCATCCCGGTGCATCACATCGCCAGACTGACCGAACGCTTCTACCGGGTCGACAGCCACCGCTCGCGCGAGATCGGCGGGACGGGTCTTGGACTGGCCATCGTCAAGCATATCGTCAATCGCCATCGCGGGCGTCTGCGCGTCACCAGCGAACTGGGGCAGGGGTCTACGTTCACGGTAATCCTGCCCTGCATCCCACCCGAGGACGCTGGCTGACCCCGGCCCGCCGTTTTTCGACTGGAAATCGTGGCGTTATGGGGCGAGTCTGGAACCGAACAAGCAGGAGTCCCCCATGCCGAGCAGCCGCACGAGCCCATCCTTTCCCGACCAGGAATACTACGACCGCATCGAGAAGACCCGCGGCGCGATGGAAGCGGCCGGTTTCGACCTGCTGATCCTGTCGGACCCGTCGAACATGGCCTGGATCTCGGGATATGACGGCTGGTCCTTTTATGTCCACCAGGCGGTGCTGCTGCCCATGGACCAGGACCCGGTCTGGTGGGGCCGGGCGATCGACGCCACCGGCGCGATGCGAACCGTCTTCATGGAAGAGGACGACATCCACGGCTACGACGACAGCTATGTCATGAACCCGGACAAGCACCCGATGGCGGACCTGGCCCGGCTGATCGACGCCTATGGCTGGGGGCAGCTCCGTATCGGTGTCGAGATGGACAATTATTATTTCAGCGCAAAGGCATATGAAGAACTTCTAAGGCATTGCCCGAAGGCGAATTTCGGCGATTGCACGGGTATCGTGAACTGGCAGCGCGCGGTGAAGTCCGAGACCGAGATCGTCTACATGCGCCGCGCGGCCGACATCGTGACCGCAATGCACAAGCGCATCGTCGAGACGGCCGAACCGGGCCTGCCCAAGAACCACCTGGTGGCCGAAATCTACCATACCGGCATCACCGGGGTCGGGGGCCATTTCGGGGACTACCCGGCGATCGTGCCCATGGCACCCTCGGGGCTGGACGCCACCGCGGCGCATCTTACCTGGGACGACACGCCGTTGCGCACCGGCGAATCCACCTTCTTCGAGATCGCGGGCTGTCACCGGCGCTATCATTGTCCACAGTCGCGCACGCTGTTCCTGGGAAAGCCGCCCCAGAAATACCTCGATGCGCAGGCCGCGGTCGAGGATGCCACCGCCGCGGCGCTGGAGCAGGCCAAACCAGGCAACCGCTGCGAGGACGTGGCCAATGTCTTCAACGTCACGCTGGGCAAGCACGGTTTCATCAAGGACAGCCGGTGCGGCTATCCCATCGGGTTGTCCTATCCGCCGGACTGGGGCGAACGGACCATGTCTTTTCGCGCGGGCGACCGGACGATCCTAGAACCGGGCATGACCTTTCATTTCATGCCCGCGATTTGGCTGGACGACGGCGGGCTCGAAACCACCGACCCGATCCTGATCACGGGGACGGGGCACGAGAACCTCTCGGGCACGCCTTCGGGGCTGGTCGTCAAGACCTGAGGCCTCGCCGGATCATATGCGCATAATCGGTATTATGTAAAATAGATGCCATCCAGCAACCGCATATCCCCAACCGGGTTGTTAGCTGACACGAATGCAAAAATAGCTTTGTGCAAACTCCCAACGGTGCTACCGAACGGCAATGACAAAGCTTGCCGCTCATCTCGAAGCGCTGATAAACGCGCCCACCTTCGAGACGCTCTGGGACCTGCACACGGTTCGCATGGCCGAGCTGGGCTTTGATCGGCTGATCTACGGTTTCACGCGCTATCGCAGTGGCGACTCCCTGGGCGATCCGCAGGACTGGGTCGTTCTGACGAACCACGACGACGCCTACATGGATCGTTTCCTTGGCGACGGCTACATCCACAGTGCCCCCATGGTTCGGTGGGCGCTGGCCAATGATGGCGCCTGCAGCTGGTCCTGGATCGCCAATTCCGACAATCTGACGCCCGCCGAACGGCGCGTGACCGAATTCAACCGGTCCATGGGCGTGGTTGCGGGATACACGATCAGTTTCCGTTCCGTCAGCCAGCGCACCAAGGGCGCCGCGGCCATCACCGCCCGCGCCGGGATCAGCCAGGACGGGGTCGAGGACATCTGGGCCGAACACGGCGAGGCCATCCGGGTCATGAGCAACGTCGTCTACCTGAAAATGCTCACCCTGCCCCACGCCACGCGCAACCTGACCAAGCGCCAGCGCGAAGTGCTGGAATGGGTTGCCGACGGTAAGATAACGCAGGACATCGCGACGATCCTGGATCTGACCCCGGCAACGGTCGAGAAACACCTGCGCCTGGCGCGCGAGGCGTTGGGTGTCGGGACGACGGCGCAGGCGGTTCTCAAGGCTTCGTTCTACAACGAGATGTTCATTCTGGACCCCGACAGCCGCGGCACCGACGAGTGACGGTAGGGAATCCCTCACTGTGATCGAGCCAAGGGAGATGTCACACTAGAACGGTTCCGTGAGTGGTGGCCTTCGGGCCAAGGAAGGGACTGCGGTCCGGGCACCTTGCGATTTCAAGGCAAGCCGGCCGCGCACCGGTTAACCGGTTGCTGGTTTTCTCGGGCTCGACCCGGGTGAGCTGGCGCATTGGGTGGGCCGCGTCACCGAGTATCGTGTTTGTATTCCGGCGGGCCGCCGCGGCCCCGCGCCTTTCTGGCGCGGGGCCGGACCTGGCTTGAAAGGCGTGTTGCAACACGTTGATCCAAAAGAAAACGGCCACCCGAGGGTGGCCGTATGTTTGTCGCGGATCGGACCCTGGATCTCAGCCCTGGGCGGCCTTGGCCACCTCGGCGGCGAAGTCTTCCTGCTGCTTCTCGATCCCCTCGCCCACTTCGAGGCGCACGAACGCAGTGATCTCGGCCCCGGCCTCCTTGGCGGCGGCCTCGACCGTCAGGTCGGGGTTCACGACAAAGGCCTGACCAAGCAGGGTGTTCTCGCCCATGAACTTCTTCATGCGGCCCTCGATCATCTTCTCGATGACCTGCTCGGGCTTGCCACTTTCACGGGCGATGTCGATCTGGATCTGGCGCTCTTTCGCGACCATCTCGGCATCGAGCGAAGCCTCGTCCAGCGCGGCCGGACTGGCCGCCGCGATGTGCATCGCCACCTGCCTGGCAAAGCTCTCGTCGCCGCCGTTGGTAGCCACCAGGACGCCGATCTTGCCCATGCCGTCGGTCACGGCGTTGTGGATGTAGGCAACGACCGTGCCACCCTCGACCGCGGCCAGGCGGCGCACGGACATGTTCTCGCCAATGGTGGCGATCTTGTCGGTCACGGTCTCCGAGACGGTCTTGCCGCCCATGTCGGCCTCGAGTAGCGCCTCGACGGTGTCGACACCGGTCGCGGCCTTGGCGATCCCGGCGACCATCTCCTGGAACTCGGCGTTCTTGGCGACGAAGTCGGTCTCGGCGTTCACCTCGACGGCAACGCCCTTGCCGCCCGCGACGTTTACGGCCACCAGGCCTTCGGCGGCGGTGCGGCCGGATTTCTTGGCAGCCTTGGACAGGCCCTTGGTGCGCAGCCAGTCAACGGCGGCGTCCATGTCGCCGTCGGTTTCGGTCAGCGCCTTCTTGGCGTCCATCATGCCCGCGCCGGTGGAGTCGCGGAGTTCCTTCACGAGAGCAGCGGTAATCGCCATGGCTCTTTCTCCTGTAAGATGTGATGCAATCCGGGGCGGGACAGGCCCGCGCCCGGTATCAGTTTTTGCGACGGGAGACCGGCTCAGCCGGCGGCCTGTCCGGCTCCTGTGTCCTCGACGGCAGGATCCTCGGCGGCCTGTTCCAGTTCGCCCAGGTCCACCCCGGCGGCGCCCAGCTGCGCCGAAAGCCCGTCCATCGCGGCGCGGGCGGCCAGATCGCAGTAGAGCGTGATCGCGCGCGACGCGTCATCATTGCCGGGAACCACGTAGTCCACGCCCAGCGGCGAGCAGTTGGTATCGACAACGGCCACGACCGGAATGCCCAGCTTGCGGGCCTCGGCGATGGCGAGGTCTTCCTTGTTGACGTCGATCACGAAAAGCAGGTCGGGCAGGCCACCCATCTCGCGGATACCGCCCAAAGTGGCCTCGAGCTTTTCCTGCTCGCGCTCCATGTGCAGGCGTTCCTTCTTGGTCAGCCCTGCGAATCCACCCTCGGCGCTTTCGTCGATGGCGCGAAGGCGGCCGATTGACTTGGACACGGTCTGCCAGTTGGTCAGCGTGCCGCCCAGCCAGCGGTGGTTCATGTAGAACTGCGCGGACTTCTCGGCGGCGTCCTTGATCGGGGCCTGGGCCTGGCGCTTGGTGCCCACGAAGAGCACACGCCCCCCCTTTGCGACCGTGTCGCGAACAACCTGAAGAGCCTGGTCCATCATCGGGACCGTTTGCGTCAGGTCCATGATGTGAATGCCGTTGCGGGCGCCATAGATGTACTGTGACATCTTCGGGTCCCAGCGCTGTGTCTGGTGGCCGAAGTGAACGCCGGCCTCGAGCAGCTGGCGCATGGAAAACTCTGGAAGAGCCATGTGTCGTATCCTTTCCGGTTTCATGCCTCGACGGGGGATCAGCGTGTCGCCAACCGGTGGATGGGCCGGGATGTCTCCCCGACGCACCCGCCCCCGCCTGCGGGATTGAGTGCCGTGCCTATAGTCCCGGTGACGCGGCTTGGCAAGAGGGACATCTGTAATGTTCCTGTCATATGCAGCCCCTACCCCTTGGCCCTGTTGAAACAAAGGAGACCACCTCATGGGGACCACCACCAAGACGCTGCTGACCAGCACCGCCGTGGCACTTTGCCTGTCCGCGCCCGCGCTGGCCGAAACCCTCACCGTGACCGAGGCGACCGAGGCCGCGATAACCGACGCGCTTGCCGCTGCCGCGGCCTCGGACAGCGCGAGCACCGTCGTGCTGGCCTTCGAGGGCGATGTCGAGATCACCGAGACGCTGGCCTATGACGGCCAATCAGCCTTGGCCCTGATCGGCAACGGCCAGACGATTTCCACCGCCGACAACGTGACCCCTCTGGCCGCCACGCAAGGCGCCGACCTGCATGTGGTCGACCTTACCCTGGCCGGCCCGGGCAGCTGGACGGTTCAGAACCGCGGCGACATGGACGGGGCCGCCGCCAAGGGCATCTTCGTCGACCTGCGCGACGACCAGACCGGCACCGCGACCCTCGTGGTCGAGGACGTGACCGTGCGCGGCGTCGCCGGCTACGGCATCCACATTTCCGACTGCACACTGGCCGACGAGTGCGGCGGCGGGCAGACCGGTGACGGCGACGGCTCGGATGCCGGGATTTCCGTGACCCTGCGCGATGTCACGATCAACGACGTGGGCAACGGCACCTTCGACGGCGACGGCCTGCGCGCGGATGAACGCGGGGCGGGCGGCATCTCTGCCCTGATCATCGGCTCGACGGTTTCCATGGCCGGGGCCGATGGGATCGAGCTGGACGAAGGCGGCGCGGGCGACGTGGTCGCCACGATCATCGACACCCGGCTGGTGGAGAACGGCGCCTATTGCACCCCTGCCCTGTTCAAGGACGCGATCCCCGACCCCGACGAGGCCGAGTTCGAGCAAGGTGCCGCGGCCGAGGCCGACATCCCCGGCCCTGTCACCGGCACGCCTGACGACACCTGCATCGAACGCGTCGTGGACCTTCACGATGACGGCAGCGTCGAGGCCTACGAATTCGGCCTGGACCTGGACGACGGTATCGACTTCGACGAAGGCGGCGCCGGGTCGATCCACGCGGTCTTCCTGCGCTCGACCATCTCGAACAACCTCGACGAGGGCGTGGATTTCGACGAGGCCGGCGACGGCGCCATCGACGCCCGGTTCATCGACACGGTCGCCGAGGGCAACACCGATGACGGCTACAAGAGTTCCGAAGAAGATGCCGGGTCGGTCACGGGCCTGATGCTGCGGTCCTCGGCCATGGGCAACGGCGGCAAGGGTGCGGTCTTCGAGGAAGAGGGCGACGGCGACTTGGGCGTTACCGCCGAGGCCTCCTCCACGGCCAACAATGACGACAGCGACGACACCGGCATCGAGGCCGTTCAGGAAGACAGCGGCACCGGAACGCTGAAACTGACCGACAGCGACCTGGTCGACGGCACCGACCTCGACGGTGTGGAACTCCGGTAGCGGGAACGGGGCGGCCCCGGCCTTGACCCCGGGGCCGCCTGCCGCGTCACAACTCGCGGAACCTGTGAACCGGACCCCGATCGTGCGCAGGGGCGGCGCGATGGACGGCCCGACGCAACCGGTTCAGATCGGTCTTCGACAGGTCGGTGACAAAGCGCAGCGCGACGCCCGGCGCCGTCACCCGCACCACCCGTGCCCCAAGCCGCAGCGATGTCGCGACCAGGTCGACCCTGTCGCCCGTGTCCAGCCCCCGCGGGCCTGTCACGAACGCCCCCGTCCGGCTGACGTTGACGACACGTGCCGGGTGACGCGTTCCGCCACGTACGAGCGTGACGCCCAGGTCGCTGGGAAGCCTTGGCGGGCGGTACTTCATGGTGTGGCCTTTCAAGAGAGGAGGCATCTCCACGTCTCGATAGACCGGCGGAGTAACGGCCGGGTTAAGGCACCCGGACCGCCATGGCACACCGCGCGGGATCTGCCCGAAGCCCCTAGAGGAACACCCGCTCGACCACCCAGTAGGCACCGATGAGGGCGATGCCGACGCTGGCCGGCATGGCCACCATGTGGCGGTAGGTCTCGTACCGTTCCACCGCACAGGAGGCCGCCGCCAGCCCGGCCAGGGCCGCCACCATGAACAACAGCGGCACATAGGCCTCGATCGCCGATGGCCCCATGGCGCTGACCGGGATCACGAGGAGCGGGACCAGGACGACAGCAACCAGCAGGTAGACGGCGGCCGCCACCAGGTTGCGCTTGCCATCCTCGGACAGGCGGATCGCCGCGAAGACCAGCACGAAGGCGAGGGCGATTACCAGCAACTGACCCACCTCGACCCCCAGGTTGAAGCCCAGCAACGCCGGAATGAAGGCGCTTTCGGGAATGCCGTACTCGCCCAGGACGCTGGCAAAGCCCAGACCGTGCAAAAGCCCGAAGGCAAAGATGATCGCCGGGCGCCAGGGGTTAAGGCCCCGGCTGAAGATGTTCTCGACCGCCACGTAGACGATCGAGGCGGCGATGATCGGCTCGACCACGCTGCCCGGCACGTTGACGTAGCCCAGCGCCGCCAGGGCAAGGGTGATCGTGTGTGCCGCGGTGAAGGCCGTGACCTGCCAGATCAGCGGTCGCAGGCGCGTGGACAGGAAGAACAAACCGAGCACGAAAAGGATATGGTCCAGCCCCATGGGCACGATATGCTCCACCCCCACGGGGATGTAGCGGGCGAAGGCCTGCCAGCCCGACAACGCTTGGCCGCCCGCCAGGGCGACCTCTTCGGACAGGCCGCCGGAGAGGTAGCCGTCCCAGCCCTCCTCAACACCCATCTGGCGCAGCACCAGCACACCATAGCGGGCTGGCCAGTCGATCTGCACCGCCTCGGCGCCATCGGGCAGCGCCGCCGAGACTGTCAGCGTCGAATTGCGCGGCAGGTCGGGATTGCCGACCTCGGGCACATTGACCCCGTCAAGGCGCAGATCAACCGGCGCACCGTCCACCAAGATGCGCATCTCCTCGGCCATGGTCGGCCAGAAAACCCGCACGCGCTCGGCCATCTCGCCCGGCGGCAGGGCGCGCAGTGTATCGTAGTCATCTGAATTCTCCGCGGCGTTGGTATCTTCGAGCCCCTCCAGGTCGATCCCGGCGACGTAGCTCTCCAGGTTGCCCTCCAGCGCGAAGGTCAGTCGGCCCTCGACCACCTCCATGTCGCCGATGGTCGGCAGAACCTCGTGGGCGCGCGACGGCCCGCCGGCAAACATCACGACGCTTGACACAAGCGCCAGCAGCGTCAGTTTCAACCCAGTCCAAGCGGAGGCTGTTATGCGCATTCTTACCCTCGTTCTTGCCCTTGCGGCGGGCCCGGCCTTCGCTCACGAACTCTGGCTGGAACCTGCTGATTACGCGGTTGAACCCGACGGTATGGTGCGGGCCGAGATTGTCAACGGCGAAAGCTTCGAGGGGGCGCGGCTGGCCTACCTGCCGCGTCGCTTCGACCGCTTCGAGATGGTGCTGGGCGAAGTGGCAGAATCGGTACAGAACCGCCCCGGCGCCCGACCTGCGCTGGACGCGGCCCCCCTGGGCGAAGGGTTGCATATCCTCGCCTACGAGGCCAGCACCGCACGGGTCAGCTACGCTACGCTGGAGGCATTCCGCAGCTTCGCCGAGCACAAGGATTTCGCCGGGGCCATCGCCGCACACCGCGCCCGCGACCTGCCCGAGGAGGACTTCGGCGAGGCCTATTCGCGCCACGTCAAGGCGCTGGTGGCCGTGGGAAGTGGCGCCGGGCAGGATCGGCAGCTGGGCCTCGAGACCGAGATCGTGGCCCTCGAAAATCCCTACATCCATGACGGCGATGCCCTGCCGGTGCAGGTTTTTTACCAGCAGGCCCCCCGGGCCGGGGCGCAGGTGGAACTCTTCGAGAAAGCCCCCGATGGCAGCGTCGAGATCACCTATCACCGTACAGACGCGCGCGGGATCGTTCCCCTGCCCGTCACGCCCGGCCATGCCTACCTGGCCGACGCCGTGGTGTTGCGCGAACCCGACGCGGACCTGGCGCGGGACCGCGACGTGGTCTGGGAAACCCTGTGGGCAGCCCTGACCTTCGCCATCCCCGAGTAGGCGTCTTCTGGCCTCAAATATCCTCGGGGGTGAATTGGCCGCAGGCCAAGAGGGGGCGGACCGCCCCCTGCCCACTTGCCCTGCGTGCGCAGCACACCGCGTGACAACGGTTGACCCCCGGCGCGGCGCGCGCAATAGCTGCGCGCCATGACGACACCCGACATCCTCTGCATCGGTTCCGTCCTGTGGGACATCATAGGGCGCGCGCCCTCCGCGATGCGGGTCGGGTCGGACGTGCCGGGCCGCATCACCCGCATTCCCGGCGGCGTTGCCATGAACATCGCCATGACGCTGGCCCGCTTCGGCCTTCGCCCGGCCCTGCTGTCGACCGTGGGCCGTGATGCCGAGGGCGCCGACCTTGCGCGCGAGGCCGCGCGGCTGGGGCTGGAGACGGGCACGCTCTACCGTTCGGAGGACCTGCCGACGGACAGCTACATGGCCATCGAGGGCGCCAACGGGCTGATCGCCGCCATCGCCGACGCGCATTCCCTGGAACAGGTGGGCGACAAGATCCTGCGCCCGCTCGCCGACGGGCGCCTGGCCAGCGAGGCCGCCCCCTGGGCCGGCCCCGTGGCGCTGGACGGCAACCTCACCCCCGACCTGCTGGCGCGGATCGCGGCCTCGCCCCTGTTCCGGGCCGCCGACCTGCGCGTGGCCCCGGCCAGCCCCGGCAAGGCGGAGCGGTTGCTGGCGCTGGTGGGCCATCCCTCGGCCACCTTCTACGTCAACCGCGAGGAGGCGGGCCTGATCTGCCGGTCGGGCTTCGAGGACGCCGCCGCCGCTGCCCGCGGCCTCGTCGCGCGCGGGGTCAACCGGGCGCTTGTCACCGATGGCGGTGACATGGCCGCCGAGGCGCACGGTGACACCCTGCGCCGTGCCCGCCCGCCCGCGGTACTGGTGACCCGCGTCACGGGCGCGGGCGATACCTTCATGGCCGCCCATATCGCGTCCGAGGTGCAAGGGATGGCCCCCGAGGCCGCCCTTGCCCGGGCGCTGGAGGCCGCCGCCGCCCATGTCTCAGGAGAAAGCCCCCAATGATCGACCTGCAGTCGTCCCCCGAGGTCACCGAGGCCCAGGCCCGTCGCCGGCCCGTCGTGGCGCTCGAAAGCACCATCATCACCCACGGCATGCCGTTTCCGCAGAATGTCGATACCGCGCGACGGGTGGAACAGGACATTCGCGACGCGGGCGCGGTTCCGGCGACAATCGCCGTGCTGGACGGCGTCCTCCATATCGGCCTGACCGACACCGAGCTGGACCGGCTGGCCAATGCGGAGCACGTCGCCAAGCTGTCACGCGCCGATCTGGCCGTCTGCCTCGCGGCGGGCGGCACCGGGGCGACCACCGTCGCAGCGACCATGATCGCCGCGCATCTCGCGGGGATCGCCGTCTTCGCCACCGGCGGGATCGGCGGTGTTCACAAGGGGGCGGAGTCGAGTTTCGACATCTCGGCGGACCTGCAGGAACTGGCGCAGACGCCGGTCACGGTCGTGGCCGCGGGGCCCAAGGCGATCCTCGACATCCACAAGACGCTGGAAGTCCTCGAAACCCTCGGCGTGCCGGTCATCGCCTACGGCCAGGACAGCCTGCCTGCCTTCTGGTCGGCCACCTCGGAGGTTCACGCACCGCTTCGGCTGGACAGGCCCGACAGGATCGCCGCGGCCCATGCCATGCGCGCCGACATGGGCCTGCCGGGCGGCCAACTGGTCGCCAACCCGATCCCGCAAGAGGACGAGATCCCCGCCGCATCCCTCGCGCCGATCATTGCCCGGGCCCAGGCCGAGGCCGAGGCGCAGGGAATCGCGTCCAAATCCGTGACGCCCTTCCTGCTGGACCGCATCTTCGCGCTGACCGACGGCGCCTCGTTGACCGCGAACATCGCGCTGGTGCGCAATAATGCGCGCCTTGCCGCCGAGATCGCCAAATGCCTGTGCAACCCCGGGTCGTGAAGGGGCGGCGGCGTTGTTGGTGCATTGCCGGACCGGGTCTCATCGCCTACATAATGCGCAACCCCTAGCATGAGCGACCGCCAAAGTGACCAAACCGTCAACAGAGCCCCACCGGCCACGCGGCAGCCTGATTACGGGCCTGCGCAACAACTTCATTGCCGGGATCATCGTGATCGCGCCCATCGGGCTGACGGTCTGGCTGATCTGGACGCTGATCGGCTGGGTCGACGGCTTCGTGTGGCCCTTCGTGCCCCAGGCCTACCACCCCGAGGAACTGGTCAACCGGCTGCTGGGCCATGTCAACGATTTCGGCCGCGCCGACCCGACCCATCCCAACTACGTCGAGATCAACGTGCGCGGCGTCGGCGTCGTCATCTTCCTGATCTTCACCTTCATCGTCGGCTGGATCGCCAAGGGGCTGATCGGGCGGTCGTTCCTTGCCTGGGGCGAGGGGCTGGTCTCTCGGATGCCGGTGGTGCGCTCGGTCTACAATGGCGCCAAGCAGATCGCCGAGACCGTGTTCGCCCAGACCGAGACCAGCTTCGACAAGGCCTGCCTGATCGAGTATCCACGCCGTGGCATCTGGGCGGTCGGCTTCATTTCGACGGAAACCAAGGGCGAACTGGTCGACAAGGCGGGCGTCGGTCCGATGATCTCGGTCTTCGTGCCGACCACGCCGAACCCGACGTCCGGGTATCTCCTGTTCTTTCCAAAGCAGGACGTGATCGAGCTTGAGATGACGGTGGAGGACGCCGCCAAGCTGGTGATCTCGGCCGGGCTGGTCTACCCGGGTGAAAAAACCGTCGAAATGCCCGAAGCTCTGGACCAGTTGGCCGACCGCATCGGGCATCACCGCCAGGACGACTGACGGCGGTGCCCGCTCCGACGGCGCAGGGCTTGATTCCTATAGCAAAATCCACAACCCTGCGGGTGCCAATGCAACCTAGAAAGGGGTATAACATGACCTTGTTCAAAAAGACCGCCGCCGTGACGCTTGCCGCCACCCTGAGCGCGAGCACCACTATGGCCGGTGGCATGGCACCTGCAGTCGAGATGGAACCGGTCGAGGTCGTCGAGGAAACCACCGGCGGGTCCAGTTCCAACCTGATCATTCCGCTGATCCTGATTGCCCTGATCGCTGCGGCCGCAGGCGGTTCCGGTTCGGTGCAAGAGTAACCTGGGCGACCGGACAACGATCATTGAACCGCGTTTGGGCTGGTTCGCCGGATGAGCGGGTCAGCCCTTCCGGTCAGTCCTGGCCGAGACACACGCCTTTGGTTTCCCCCGTGGTCAATAAAAGATTTGGAAGATTCCGGTTTCGCGGTAGTATCCCCTATTCTTTACAGATTGAGGGGATAACATGACACACGTAAAGTCGATCGCCGTCGCGGCCATGATGGCCGCAATGACCGCAACCTCTGCCAGCGCGGGCGGCATGGCTCCGGCCATCGAGATGGAACCTGACGAGGTCGTCGCGCAGACCGGCAGTTCCTCGGCCAACCTGATCATCCCGCTGATCCTTATCGCCCTGATCGCTGCGGCAGCCAGCAGCAGCAGCAGCGGCGGGACCAATGGCATGTATTACCCCGGGAACGGAGCATAGACCGCCGGGTACCGATAAATCGGTCACATTGCAGTCGGGCGGGCCGGTTTGCCGAAAGGCGGGCCGGCCTTTCCTTTTCCGGGGGATCTCGAGGCGCGACCCGGCAGCGGGATAGAGCGGCCAGACCATGCAGGAAGGCCCGCCACTGACCCGTCGGACCTGTTTGCGGGAATCGGACACGGAAGATCTCGCGCACCGGGCCGAGCACCTTCCCACAAAGAAAAAAACGCCGGCACAAGGCCGGCGTTCAGTTATTGAGGCAGGTTTCATACAGGCAAGAAACCTATCGAGCAGTGCTCTCTTTATAAGCAATCCGCCGCTCCGATCCAAGCTAAAAGTTTGAAAAGGCAGACTGCGGCCTCTACGCTTTGACCCAAGGCACAAAGGCAGCAGAGGGATTGTCCACGAAATGAGACCAGAGTTTTTCGCGCGGCCCGGCCGAATCCTTGCCATTGTCGCCGCCACGCTGCCGGCCATGATGGCCACCGCCGAGCCCCGGCATGGCATAGCTATGTATGGCGACCCCGACCTGCCCCCAGATTTTGCGCATCTGCCCTATGCCAACCCCGACGCACCGCGCGGCGGCGAACTGGTCACCGCCAACGTCGGCAACTTCGACAGCCTCAATCCCTTCGTCCGCAAGGGCTCGGTTCCCTGGCAACTGCGGTTTCTGGTCGGCGAAAGCCTGATGGCCCGTTCCCTGGACGAACCCTTCTCGCTTTACGGTCTTCTGGCCGAATCGATCGAGACCGGGCCGAATCGGCAATGGGTCGAATTCACCCTGCGCTTGGAAGCGGAATTCTCTGACGGCAGCCCGGTCACGGTCGAGGACGTGATGTGGTCCTACGAGACGCTGGGCACCAAGGGGCATGGTCGCTACGCCGGCTTCTGGTCCAAGGTGGCGTCCATGGAGCAGACCGGGCCACGTTCGGTCCGGTTCACCTTCGAGACCGAGGATCGTGAGCTGGCCCTGCTGGCCGGTATGCGTCCAATCCTGAAAAAGGCGCAATACGAGGGCATCGATTTCGCCGAGACGGACGGGTTCGATCATATACCCGTGACCTCGTCGCCCTACGTCATCAGCGACTTTGAGCAGGGCCGTTTCGTGGAATTCACCCGCGACCCGGACTACTGGGGCGAGGGCGTGGTCCCGTTTCGCACCGGCACGCACAACCTCGAAACCCTGCGGATCGAGTATTTCGGCGATGCCACCGCCGCCTTCGAGGCCTTCAAGGTCGGAACGGTGAACTTCAACCGCGAATTCAACGTGGCCAAGTGGGACAGCCAGTACGACTTCACCGCCATCAAGACCGGCGACGTGGTGCGCGACGTGCTGCCGCATGAACGCCCCTCGGGGATGACCGGCTTCGTGATGAACACCCGCAGCCCGCAGTTCGCCGATATCCGCGTGCGCGATGCCATGCTGCATGCCTTCAATTTCGAATTCATCAACGAGGCGCTGACCGGGGGGGTCCAGCCGCGCATCACATCGTATTTCTCGAACTCGCCGCTGGCGATGCAGGCCGGTCCTGCGACAGGCCGCGTACGCGACTTCCTCGACCCTTTCGCCGATCAGATCCCCCAGGACGCACTGTCGGGCTATGCCCTGCCCGTCTCGGACGGGACCGAGCGCAACCGCGCCGGCATCGCCGCCGCGCTGGACCTGATGCAACAGGCCGGATGGACGGTGCAGGACGGGGTCATGGCCGATGCGTCGGGCGCGCCCTTCACCTTCGAGATCGTGCTGCAATCTGGCAGCGACGAGAACCAGACGATCATCGACATCTACGTCCAGTCGCTTGCCCGGTTGGGGATCACGCCGAAGGTCTCGGTGATCGACAGCGCCCAGTACCGCGAGCGGATCGATGCCTTTGACTTCGACATGACCTACTTCCGGCGCGGCCTGTCGCTCAGCCCCGGCAACGAGCAATACCTCTACTGGGGATCGGATGACGCCGACACGCCGGGCGGGCGCAACCTCATGGGCGTTGAGTCCGAGGCCGTGGACGCGATGATCGACAGGCTTCTGACCTCGGAAAGCCAGCAGGATTTCCGCGCCGCCACGCGGGCGCTGGACCGGCTGCTGACCACGGGACGCTACGCCATCCCGATCTACCAGTGGAACGTGACCCGCATTGCCCATGACAGGCGCCTGCACTACCCCGAGACCATGCCGATCTTCGGCGACTGGCCGGGCTGGCAGCCCGATGTCTGGTGGTGGGAAGCCGAAAGCTGATGGTCACGGGGCGCTCGGAAACGGGCGCCCGTTCCGAGCTCGGGGATCGCGCGGCCTGCCGGAGATTGACTGGCCCGGCGCGTGAACCGGCCCGGTGGCGTGTTCAAGTTGCAGGGCCGGCATCACGCGCGACAGCGAGCGACCCACGCTTGCAACCGCGCCCCGGCGAAGGTAGCGCCAAGCCATGACAGCCGCCGCCTTCCACGGGGCCGCCCGAGACCGACCTGGCCGCTTTTGCGTCCCGGCGACTGGCCCGCTACAAGACCCCAAGGCTATTCATTCACCGTGCCGCCCTGCCGCGGGGGGCCAACAACAAGCTCTTGCGCCACCTACTGCGGCAAGAGCGGGAGAGCGATCATGGTCAAGCTTGATATCTTCTCGGACCCCGTCTGCCCCTGGTGCTACATCGGCAAGACCAACCTGGACAGGGCGCTCGCACAGGTGGGGGACCACCCTTTCGAGATCGAGTACCACCCCTTCCAGCTCAACCCCGACTTCCCGCCCGAGGGGATGGATCGGCGCGCCTACATGGACGCCAAGTTCGGCGGGCGCGAGGGCGCGGTGAAGGCCTATCTGCCGGTTCAGGAGCACGCGGACAAGGCCGGGCTGACGATCGACTTCGAAGCCATCGCGCGCACGCCCAACACACTGGACGCGCATCGCCTGATCCACTGGGCCGGGATCGAACAACGCCAGCAGGTCGTGGTGCAGAGGCTGTTCGAGGCCTATTTCAGGGAGGGCCGCGACATCGGCGACCGGGACGTGCTCTGCGACATCGCCGACAGTGCCGAGATGGACGCGGGCGTCGTCGCCCGGCTGCTGGCCGCCGATGCCGATACCGACACCATCCGGACGCGCGACACCGAGGCCCGCAAGATGGGCGTGCAATCCGTGCCCACCTTCATCGTGGCCGGCCAGCACGCGGTGCCCGGCGCCCAGCCGCCAGACCTGTGGGTGCAGGTCACGGGCGAAATCATGGCCAAACTCGAGGACGCGGGCGATGCGGAATGACGGGCTTTGGATCCTGGTCGGGGCGCTTTCGGTCCTGATCGGGGGCGGCACGGTCTTCTACCACCTGGTCGAGGGCTGGAGCTGGGTCGACAGTTTCTTCTTCACGGTTGTGACGCTCTCGACTGTCGGCTACGGCAGCCTTGTCCCGCAGACGGTGATCGGCAAGCTGGCCACGACCGTATTCATATTCGCGGGTCTTGGCGTCTTTGCCGCCGTGATACGGCAGGTCAGCAACATGACACTGGAAGGCCGGATGCGCGCGCGGGCCGAATTGCGTGCGGCGCGGCGCAAGACCGCCGAAGCGGAGAAACGCCTGCTGGCCGTCGAGGAAAAAGGACCGGACGCATGACCGATACCGCGACGGCCCAGGCCGCCCCTCCCCCGCCGCAGCGCCTCCCGACGCTGGAATTCATCGCGCTGATGGCGATGCTCATGGCCTCGATCGCCTTTTCCATCGACGCCATGCTGCCCGCCCTGCCGCAAATCGGCGCCGAACTGACACCCCAGGCCCCGAACCTCGCGCAGCTTGTCGTGACCAGTTTCGTGCTGGGCATGGGGCTGGGCACGCTGTTCACCGGCCCGCTGTCGGATCGCTTCGGTCGCAAGCCGGTGGTGATCGGCGGGGCGCTGATCTATTGCGCGGCAGCACTGACCGCTTTCCTGGCGCCGACGCTGGAAACCCTGCTGGCCGCGCGGGTGGTGCAGGGACTGGGCGCCTCGGCGCCCCGGGTGGTGGCCCTGGCCCTGGTGCGCGACCTCTATGCGGGGCGCGGCATGGCGCGGATCATGTCCTTCGTGATGATGATCTTTTCGCTGGTGCCCGCGATCGCGCCCAGCCTGGGCGCGGTAATCATCGACATGTCCGGCTGGCGCAGCATTTTCATGGCCTTCGTGATCTTTTCGTTGATCGGGATGACCTGGCTGGGCCTGCGCCAGCCCGAAACGCTTGCCGTCGCGGATCGCCGCCCGCTGCGACTTTCGCTGCTCTGGGCGGCGATCAAGGAAATGGCCGCTCACCCCACTGTGCGGCTTTCGATCGCGGTGCAGACCCTGGCCTTCGGCATGCTTTTTGCCACCATCAGCTCGATCCAGCAGATCTTTGATGAGACCTACGGCCGCGCCGAGAGTTTCCCGCTCTGGTTCGGGGCCATCGCCATTGCCGCCGCGTCGGCCACGGTGTTGAACTCCCAGATCGTGATGCGCGTGGGCATGCGCGCCATCGTCAAGGCCATGTTCACCGTGCAGATCGGGCTGTCGGCGCTGAGCGCGACAGCGATCTGGGCCGGGATTTTCGGCGGGCTGGAATTCTACCTCTACGTTTTCTGGACAACCTCGGTGTTCTTCCAGGCCGGGCTGACCATTGGCAACCTGAACGCGCTTGGGATGGAGCCGATGGGCCATATCGCCGGCATGGCCGCCTCGATCATGGCCTCCATCGGGACCGTGGGCGCCGTTGTCATCGCCGTGCCGGTCGGGCTGGCCTTCGACGGCACGCCGGTACCGCTGGCGATGGCGGTCTGCCTGTGCGCGTCACTGGCGCTGTGGCTGACCACGATGATCCGCCGCGACACGGACTGAGCCGCGCGACGGTACTCCCGGTATCTCCCTCCGCCTAGGCTGCCTGTGCCTCTTTCACCTTCTTCGCCAGGTCCTGCGCGATGGCGAAGGCGCCCTTGATCTTGTCGCTGTCGCGCCGCCAGTCGCGCCGCACGACGATCTTGTTGTCCTTTACCTTTGCCAGTCCATTCTGATCCTTGATGAACTGCACCAGGCCATCGGGCGAGGCGAACTTGTCGTTGTGGAACCGGATCGTCGCCCCCTTGGGCCCGCCATCCAGGTGGCTGATCCCGGCGCGTTTGCACATAGCCTTGATCCGCACCACCAGCATCAGCGTGTTGACCTCCTTGGGCAAGGCGCCGAACCGGTCGATCAGCTCGGCGGCAAAGCCTTCCAGTTCGACCTTGGTCTGCAGCCCTGACAGGCGGCGATAGAGTCCCAGCCGCACGTCCAGGTCGGGCACATAATCCTCGGGGATCAGGACCGGCACGCCAAGGTTGATCTGAGGCGCCCATTGGCCATCCTCGACCAGCGTGGTTTCACCCGACCGGATCTTCGCGATCTGCTCCTCCAGCATGGACTGGTAAAGTTCGTAGCCCACCTCGCGCATCTGGCCCGACTGTTCCTCGCCCAGCAGGTTGCCGGCCCCGCGAATGTCGAGGTCCTGGCTGGCCAGCGCGAACCCGGCCCCCAGCGTGTCGATGGACCCGAGCACGCGCAGGCGCTTTTCGGCCTGTTGGGTCAGGCGCTGGCGCGGGCGGTAGGTCAGGTAGGCATAAGCGCGGGTCTTGGACCGCCCCACCCGGCCCCGGATCTGGTAAAGCTGGCTGAGCCCGAACATGTCGGCGCGATGCACGATCATCGTGTTGGCGGTTGGAATATCCAGCCCCGATTCCACGATGGTCGTGGCCAGCAACACGTCGTACTTGCCATCGTAAAAGGCGTTCATGCGGTCATCCAGTTCGCCCGCCGCCATCTGGCCGTGGGCGGTGACGACGCTGACCTCGGGGACCTCGTCGCGCAGGAAGGCCTGAATCTCGGGCAGGTCGGCGACGCGGGGAACCACGAAGAAGGACTGCCCGCCCCGGTAATGCTCGCGCAGCAGCGCCTCGCGCAGGGTGACGGTATCGAACTCGCTGACGTAGGTCCGGATCGACAGGCGGTCCACGGGCGGCGTGCCGATCACCGACAATTCGCGCACCCCCGACAGCGAAAGTTGCAGCGTGCGCGGAATGGGCGTGGCCGTCAGGGTCATCACGTGGATGTCCGTGCGCAGCTGCTTGAGCCGTTCCTTGTGCTGCACGCCGAAATGCTGCTCCTCGTCGATGATCAGAAGCCCGAGGTTCTGGAACTTCACACTCTTGGCCAGCAGGGCATGGGTGCCCACCACGATATCCGCCGTGCCCTTGGCCATGGCGTCGCGGGTCGCCGCGGCTTCCTTGCTGCCGACGAAGCGCGACAGCGCCCGCACGTTGACCGGGAAACCGCGAAAACGGTCGGCAAAGCTCTGGTAATGCTGGCGCGCCAGCAGCGTCGTGGGCGCGATCACGGCGACCTGCACCCCGGACATGGCCGCCAGGAAAGCGGCACGGATCGCCACCTCGGTCTTGCCGAAGCCCACGTCGCCGCAAATCAGCCTGTCCATGGGGCGGCCCGACTCCAGGTCCTCGGTCACGTCCTCAATGGCCTGCAACTGGTCCTCGGTTTCCTGGTAGGGAAAGCGCGACAAGAACTGGTCCCACATGCCCTCGGGCGGGGTCATGGCCGGGGCGGTGCGCAGCTCGCGTTCGGCGGCGACCCGGATAAGCCGTTCGGCCATCTCGCGGATGCGTTCCTTGAGCCGCGCCTTCTTCGCCTGCCAGGCGCCCCCGCCCAGCTTGTCGAGCAAGCCCTCCTCATGGCCGTATTGCGACAACAGCTCGATGTTCTCGACCGGCAGGTAAAGCTTGGCGCCCTCGGCGTATTCCAGCACCAGGCATTCATGCGCGGCCCCGGCGGCGCTGACCACCTCCAGCCCCAGATACCGCCCGATGCCGTGATCGACATGCACCACCAAGTCACCCGGCGTGAGCGATTGCGTCTCGGTCAGGAAGTTTTCGGCCTTGCGCTTGCGCTTGGTCTGGCGGATCAGCCGGTCGCCCAGAACGTCCTGTTCCGAGATGACAGTGAGGCGACCGTCACCCTCCGGCGCCTCGAAACCGTGCTCCAGCGCCCAGACCACGAGGTGCAGCCCGCGACGGCCGATACGGCCGTAATCCGTCACCGGGATCGCCTCGGCCAGGTCTTCGTCCTCGATCAACCCGGTCAGGCGTTCCCGCGCGCCATCGGAATAGGACGCGATGAGGACCGGGCCCTCTTCGAGTTTCGCACGAATATGATCCGCCAAAGCTCCGAAAAGGCTGACACTTTCCTGCTGACGTTCGGGCAGGAAATTGCGGCCCACGCGGCCCCCCGCGTCGATCACCCCCGGCCCGGTGGCCCGCGGCAGCGCCGAGAACTGCAACCGCCGCATCCCTTTTGTGACGGCCTCCCAGCCATCGGGATCAAGGTAGAGCGTTTCGGGCGGGGCGGGCTTGTAGACGGTATCAACCCGACCCTTGGCACTCATGGCCTCGCGCCGCGCATCGTATTGATCGGCGATCGTGTCCCAGTGCGCCTGGCGCTGCGCCGCGCTATGATCGTCGAGCGTGAGGGTTGCGCCGGGCAGGTAGTCGAAGAGCGTTTCCAGCCGGTCATGGAAAAAGCCCAGCCAGTGTTCCACCCCCTGGTGCTTGCGGCCCGCGCTGACCGCCTCGTAAAGCGGGTCGTCGCTGCCCGCCGCGCCGAATTCCAGCCGGTAGTTCTGCCGGAACCGGGTGATCGCCGCCTCGTCGAGGATCACCTCGGAGACCGGGGCTAGGTCCACCTTGTCCAGCGTCTCGGTCGTGCGCTGGCTGGCGGGGTCGAAGCGGCGCGCACCATCGAGGACGTCGCCGAACAGGTCCAGCCGCACCGGCCCGGCATGGCCCGGGGGATAGATGTCGATGATGCCGCCGCGGATGGCGTAATCGCCCGGTTCGGTCACGGTGGGAGCCTGGGCAAATCCCATCCGCACGAGGAAACCGCGAAGCGCCTCTTCGTCGATCCGCTCGCCAACGCGGGCCGTGAAGGCGGCCTCTTGCAGAACCGCACGCGCGGGAATGCGCTGTGTCGCAGCATTCAGCGTTGTCAGCAGCACGAATCGCGCGGGCATCTCGTGGACGAGCGCGGCCAATGTGGCCATGCGCGCGGCCGAGATATCGGCATTGGGCGACACCCGGTCGAAGGGCAGGCAGTCCCAGCCGGGAAAATGCAGAACCGGCATGGCGGGATCGAAAAAGGCCAGGGCGGCGCGCATGGCCGCAAGCCGCTTGTCGTCGCGGGCGACATGCACAACGGGGCCGCCCCGCCGGGCGACTTCCTGGAGAACCAGGCGGGCATCGAACCCCTCGGGGGCGCCGCCGACAGTGATATGATCGGGTGCAGTCATCAGCGCCTCACCTACCCCGCTGCGGCGCGGTGTCAATTCGCATTGGTCAGAAGCCGGGGCTCACGGCAAGGTTCTGGTACATGCCGAACATGGCGGTGACGAAGATCGACACCATGCCGATGACCTGGGTCTTCAAGCGATGGCGGCCCAGGTGCCGGTGCAGGTCGTCGCCCGCGGGGCGTTCGGCCGCGATCCGGCGCGCCGCCGACAGGCTCAGCCCGCCGACCAAAGACAGCGGCAGCGCCAGAAGCAGCAGCGCCTGCGCGAATTCCACGCCATACCAGAAGCCCAGGATCGTCAGCGATGTCAGAACGAAGGCCAGAAACCCCAGCAGGATGATCCCCGAGACCTGGCCGATATGGAGCAGACGATCGGCGTTGATGCGCACCAGCGCCTCCAGGTCCTCTTGCGCCTTGCCGCCGTAACGCCGGGCCCTGGTGATCATGTCGTAGGGCGCGCCCAGCACATAGTGATTGACCGAGGACCATATCACCGCCAGCCCGATCCAGAACCAGAGGTTCGAGAACGAGCGCATGTCGATCACTTCGAAAAGGGTGGATGTCCAGTTCACGGGGTATGGCAGCCTGTGGTGTTTTGCGGCAACCTAGCGATGCGCCCCGGCAATGCCCAGCCTTGAGCCCGGCAAATTTCGGTGCGATCCCGCAGGTGTGACTGAAAGGCCAAGACCATGACCCAGCCCCGATTTCCCGCTGCCCGGCCGCGCCGGCTGCGCGCCACGCCAGCCCTGCGCGCCATGGTGCGCGAAAGCACCCTTTCGCCGGCCGATTTCATCTGGCCGGTCTTCGTGATGCCCGGCCGCGACGCCGAGGAACCCGTGCCGTCGATGCCCGGTGTCGTCCGCCGCACGGTGGACCGTGTCGCGCAGGCGGCCCGGCAGGCCCAGGCGTTGGGCATTCCAGCCCTCTGCGTCTTTCCCTATACCGCGCTGGAGGACCGGACCGAGGACTGCGCCGTCGCCTGGTCGCCCGACAACATCGCCAACCAGGCGATCCGCGCCATCAAGGAGGCCGCGCCGGACATCGCGGTCATGACGGACATCGCGCTGGACCCCTACAACATCAACGGCCAGGACGGTTATGTCCGCGACGGCGAGGTGCTCAACGACGAGACGGTCGCAGCACTGGTGCGCATGGCCCTGGCCCAGGCCGAGGCGGGCGCCGACATCCTCGGGCCCTCGGACATGATGGACGGCCGCATCGGCGCGATCCGCCAGGCGCTGGAAGCCGAGGGCCACCAGAAGGTCACCATCCTGTCCTACACGGCCAAGTACGCCAGCGGCTTCTACGGCCCCTTCCGCGACGCTGTGGGCGCCTCGGGCGCGCTCAAGGGCGACAAGACCACCTACCAGATGGACCCGGCCAATTCCGAGGAGGCGCTGCGACTGGTGGAGCGCGATCTTGGCGAGGGGGCGGACATGGTCATGGTCAAGCCCGGCATGCCCTACCTGGACATCTGCCGCCGCGTGAAGGACCGTTTCGGCGTGCCCACCTTCGCCTACCAGGTGTCGGGCGAGTACGCGATGCTGCGGGCGGCGGCCCAGAATGGCTGGCTGGATGGTCAGGTGACGATGATGGAAAGCCTCATGTGCTTCAAGCGGGCCGGATGTGACGGGATCCTGACCTACTTCGCCCCCGAAGCCGCCGAGGTGCTGGGCGGCTGATTCCAGCGCAGAGGAGCCTTGGAGCATCTTTGTGCTGACAGACCCGGCCCATCCCCCTATAGTGCGTCCAGAACGAGGCGGACGCCGCCCGACAGGCACGAGGCGACATCATGAGCATCTATTCCCGACGCGGCTTTGCCCTTGGCGCGCTGGCGACAACCACCCTTGCAGCCTGTGGCAACGGCATCGGATCGCGCGGCGGCGACCGGATCGATTCCCGCGTGAACACCACGCTGACATTCATGTACGATCGCTATCCCGGCACGCGCGACCTGGCCGACAAGGCCTCGGGAATGCTCGTCATGCCACTGGTGACCGAGGCTGGTTTCGGCTTCGGCGGGTCCTACGGGCGCGGCGCGCTGCGCATCGGTGACAGCACCGTGGATTACTACGCCATCGCGGGCGGAAGTGCCGGCTTGCAGGTGGGCGCGCAGCAGTATTCCCACGTCCTTTTCTTCATGACCGACGAGGCGCTGATGGAATTTCGCACCTCACCCGGCTGGGCGCTGGGGGCGGATGCGGAATACGCGGTCAGCCGCGAAGGGGGCAACTTGCGGGCCGAGACGACCACATCTCTCGCCCCTGTCATCGCCGTGATCTTCGCCCAGGCGGGTCTGCGTGTCGGTGCCACCCTGGAAGGAACCAAGTACACCCGCATCATCCCCTGATATCAACGGGCCTGGGCGCCGCCTTCACAGGCGCAGCCGCTCCCCACGGGGATCGAACGGCGGTTCGGCCAGCACCACGCCGCGATGCGGCCGACCCAGGATCATGACGTCGACCGCCTGCCCCGGTGCCACGCCACTCAGGTAACCAAGCGCGAGCGACATCCCCACCGAATATCCGTAGGTGCCGCTGGTCACGCGGCCGACGGGGCTGCCGTCGGGCAGGAAGATCGGCTCGCCGCCACTGGCATCAGCCGCCTCGACGTCCTGGACATGCACCAGCATCAGTTCTTCACGCGGCACTTCATCCTTGATCTGCAAATATACGCTCTTGTTCAGGAAATCCTTTTCCAGCTTGACCAGTCGTTCCAACCCGACCTCTTGCGGCCAATATTCCGGGCTGTATTCCCGGCCCCAGCTGCCATAGCCCTTTTCGACCCGCAGAGACATCAGCGCACGGCTGCCCACCGGCCCGCCCCCCTCGGCCGCGGCCGCGGCCAGCAAAGCCCCGTAAAGCCGGGACTGATCCTCGGTCGCGCAGTGCAGTTCCCAGCCAAGATCGCCCGTGAAAGACACGCGCAGCGCCAGGCAAGTCACGCCCGCCACGTCCATCCAGGCCGCGCGCATGAACGGCATCGCCTCGGTTTTCAGAGACGTATTCGTCAGCGTTTGCAGCGCTTTGCGTGACGAAGGTCCGGCGATGTTGAAACCGCAATAGGCCTCGGTCAGAGCCTCGAAAGTCGTCCCCTCGGGCAGGGGCACCATGGCCCAGAACCGTTGGTGATAGCGTTCCGCCATACCCGAACCGATGACCCAGAACTCGTCCGGGGCGAGCCGTGTCACGGTGAAATCCCCCGCGACACCGCCCCGGACCCCGATCAGGGGCGTCAGACAGGACCGGCCAACGGATTTCGGCATGGTGTTCGCGAAGACGGCATTCAGCCAAGCCTCGGCCCCCGGCCCCGTGACCCGGTATTTCGCGAAGTTTGAAATATCAATGACACCAAGGGAGTCCCGCAGCATCTTCGCCTCTTTCCCGACGCTGTCGAACCAGGGCTGGCGGGTGAACCCGGCGCTGTCGGGTGTCCCGGCGTCGAAATAGGCGGGATGTTCCCAGCCGTAATTCAAGCCGAAGACCGCACCCAGTGCTTTCTGGGTCTCGTAGACAGGGCGTGTGCGCACCGGGCGGCCCGCCGCGCGTTCCTCACCCGGGAAATGGACGGCGAAACGATGGGCGTACTGGTCCTCGACCCGCGCCTTGGTAAAGGCCTTGTCCGCCCATTTGCCGAAGCGTGCCACGTCCCAGGCGAACATGTCGTAGCGGCTTTCCCCGGTGGTAATCCAGTCGGCGGCCATCAGCCCCATGCCGCCCGACTGGCTGAAGCCGGGGATGATTCCATTGCAGCAGAAGTAATTGCGCAGGTCCGGGTGGGGGCCGAACAGAACGTTGGCATCGGGCGACCAGATCATCGGCCCGTTGATGACCCGCTTGATCCCCGCCTCGCCCACGGCCGGAACGCGGTCGATGGCGCGCATCATGTTGTCCTCGATGCGGTCGAGATCGTCGGGAAACAGGTCATGCGCAAAATCCAGCGGCGTGCCCTCTTCGGCCCAGAACCGCACGTCGCGTTCATAGGCGCCGATCAGCAGGCCGTGGCCCTCCTGGCGCAGGTAGTATTCGCCGTCACGGTCGGCGACCGAGGGCAGGCGCCGGTCCAGACCGGCGATCTGGGCCATTGTCTCGGTCACGAAATACTGGTGCTCGGTCGGTTGCAGCGGCAGTTCGATACCAGCAAGAGCGGCCACTTCGCGGCCCCAGAGACCGGCGGCGTTCACGACCCAGTCGGTGCGAATCTCGCCCTTCGGGGTCTCGACGATCCAGCTCCCGTCGGGCTGCTGCACCGTTGCCGTCACGGGGGTAAAGCGCAGGATCTCGGCCCCTGCCGCCCGGGCCCCCATGGCATAGGCATTGGTCACGCCCGAGGGGTCCACGTTGCCGCCCTCGGGCTCGAACATGATGCAGCGCACCCCGTCGAAATCCACAAGCGGGTGCAGGCGCTCGGCCTCGTCACGGCTGACCTCGTGGAAGTTCATCCCGTAGTAGCGGGCCTTGGCCTCTTGCAGGCGCAGCTGGTGTTCACGCGCCTCTGTCTGGGCGAGGTAGAGCGAGCCGGGCTGGAACACGCCGCAGCCCTGCCCCGTCTCGGCCTCCAGGTCCTTGTAAAGCTGCATCGTGTAGTGCTGGATGCGGCTGATGTTGGTGCTGTCGTGCAGGCCATGAATATTTGCGGCGGCGTGCCAGGTGGACCCGCTGGTCAGCTCGTCGCGTTCGAGAAGCACGACATCCGTCCAGCCCAGCTTGGTCAGGTGGTAGAGGATGGAACAACCTATGACGCCGCCCCCGATGACGACAGCCCTTGCATGGGTGCGCATTTGATTTCTCCTTCGGTGGACAACCTGCGGGGCGGGCCGGCCGATTCCTTTGCACTTCGCGACAGATCCTGTCGCAACTGGGCTTCCGCGTCGGACCCGGCGCCCCTACGCTGAGGCCAGGCAACGGGAGGCTTCATGAAGACGACAACACAGGTTCTGGTCATCGGCGGCGGGGTCGTCGGCGTGTCCGTGCTCTACCACCTGACCAAGCTGGGCTGGTCGGACGTGATGCTGGTCGAACGGTCGGAGCTGACCAGCGGATCCACCTGGCACGCGGCGGGCGGGTTTCACACGCTCAACGGCGACACCAACATGGCCGCGTTGCAAGGCTACACGATCAAGCTCTACCGCGAGCTGGAAGAGATGACCGGCCTGTCCTGCGGCCTGCACCATGTCGGCGGCGTCACGCTGGCCGACAACCGCGATCGCTTCGACATGCTGGTCGCCGAACGGGCCAAGCACCGTTACATGGGGTTGGAGACCGAGATCATCGGTCCCGAGGAAATCTCGAAGCGCGCGCCTGTCACCAATACCGACGGCATCATCGGCGGGCTTTACGACCCGCTCGACGGCCACCTGGACCCTTCGGGCACCACCCATGCCTATGCCAAGGCCGCGCGGATGGGCGGCGCCGAGATCGTGCTGCACACCAGGGTCACGGCGCTGGACCAGCGCGCCGATGGCACCTGGGACGTGACCACCGACAAGGGCGTGATCCATGCCGAACACGTGGTCAACGCCGCGGGCCTCTGGGCACGCGAGGTCGCGGCGATGGCCGGCGTCTATGCCCCGCTGCACCCGATGGAGCACCAGTATCTGGTGACCGAGGAAATCCCGCAGATCGCCGAGATCATCGACGCGGGCGGCGAACATCCCCATGTCATGGACCCGGCCGGGGAAAGCTACCTGCGCCAAGAAGGCCGCGGGTTGTGCATCGGGTTCTACGAACAGCCCTGCCGCCCCTGGGCGGTCGATGGCACGCCCTGGGACTTCGGGCACGAATTGCTGCCCGACGATTTCGACAAGATCGGCGACAGCGTGGAGTTTGCCTACCGGCGCTTCCCGGTGCTCGAACGTGCCGGGGTGAAGTCGGTGATCCACGGCCCCTTCACCTTTGCCCCCGACGGCAACCCGCTGGTCGGACCGGTGCCGGGGATGCGCAATTTCTGGTCGGCCTGCGGGGTCATGGCCGGGTTCAGCCAGGGCGGCGGTGTCGGCCTGACGCTGGCGCAATGGATGATCGACGGTGAACCGGACCGCGACGTGACGGCCATGGATGTGGCCCGCTACGGCGACTGGATCACACCGGGCTATACCCGGCCCAAGGTGATCGAGAATTACCAGCGGCGGTTTTCCGTCAGCTATCCCAACGAGGAACTGCCCGCCGCCCGACCCTATCGCACGACGCCCATGCATGACATTTTCGAGGAGCTGGGCGCGGTCTGGGGACATCAATACGGGCTGGAGGTGCCCAATTACTTTGCGCAGGGCGACGAGCCGACCTTCGAAACCCCGTCCTTTCGCCGGTCGGATGCCTTCGCGGCGACGGGCCGCGAGGTGCGCGCGGTCCGCGAAGGTGTCGGCATCAACGAGGTGCACAATTTCGGAAAGTTCCGCGTCACCGGCCCGCGGGCACGGGCCTGGCTGGACCGGATCATGGCCGGCCGCATCCCCAAGCGGGGCCGCATCGCGTTGACGCCCATGCTGTCCGAAAAGGGCCGGCTGCTGGGCGATTTCACGGTCTCATGCCTCGACGACACCTGCTTCCAGCTGACGGCTTCCTATGGGGCGCAGGCGCAGCACTGGCGCTGGTTCATACACCATCAGGAACCCGGCGTAACCATCGAGAATATAAGCGACAAACTGACAGGGTTCCAGATCGCGGGGCCGCGGGCGCGCGACCTTCTCGCCGCCTGCACGCGCGACGCAACCGACCTCCGGTTCCTGGACCTTGCGCAGATGACGGTGGGCCAGGCCGCCTGCCTGGTGCAACGGGTCAGTTTCACCGGCGACCTGGGATACGAGATCTACTGCGACCCCATGGACCAGCGCGCCCTGTGGACGCGCCTTTGTGAGGCCGGTCAGCCGATGGGCCTTGCGCCCTTCGGGATGCGGGCCATGATGTCACTGCGGCTGGATCGGTTCTTTGGCGCCTGGATGCGCGAATTCTCGCCCGACTACACGCCTGCCGAGACCGGGATGGCCCGTTTCATCAAGTGGGACAAGGACTTCATCGGCAAGGCTGCGGCAGAGGCGGAACGCGACACGCCACCCGCCCGGACACTGGCCGTTTTCGAGGTGGACGCCGATGACGCCGACGTCGTGGCCTATGAGCCGATCTTCATCGACGGCCGCGTGCAGGGCTTCTGCACCTCGGGTGGCTATTCGCACTGGACCGGGAAATCCATCGCCTACGGGCTGATCCCGCGCGAACAGGCAACGCCGGGACTGGAGGTCGAGATCGAGATCCTGGGCGATCTGCGGCCGGCACGGCTGCTCACCGATCCGATCTTCGATGCCACCGGGGAGCGGATGCGGGCGTGACCGCGGCCATCCTCATACCGGCCGCGGGGGCATCCAGCCGCATGGCCGGGCGCGACAAGCTGCTTGAACTTGTGGACGGGCAGCCACTGCTGCGTCGACTGGTGACACTCTGCCTCCCCCATGGTCCTGTCTTCGTGACCCTGCCCGGTGCGGACCACCCGAGGGCGCAGGTCCTGCCGCGGGCGGCGAACACTGTCGCGGTGCCCGATTGGCAAACGGGCATGTCGGCCAGCCTGCGCGCGGGCAACACCACGATCCCGGGGGCGCATGACCTGATGATCCTGCCTGCCGACATGCCCGAGATCACGGGCAATGATATCGCCCGCATGATCGCGGCGCGGACCGAGGCGCCGGGCGCCCTGATCTGGCAAGCCGCGACAATGGACGGCACACCCGGTCATCCGGTCCTTTTCGCGGCCAAGTTGCGGGATGAGTTCGCGGGGCTGAGCGGTGACGCGGGCGCGCGGCCGATCCTCGCGGCCCATGCCGGCAGGCGTCATCTTGTCCCGCTCCCTGGCCTGCACGCGCGACTTGACCTGGACACCCCCGAGGACTGGGCCCGCTGGCGCGAGTCCCGCAGATGAGATGACCGGGGCACCATGCGGCGCCCCGGCCCTGTTTTGCGGCCCGGGATTGCCCCGGGCGCAGCTGCATATCACTTCACGAGGAGCTTTGCCTCGTGCCGCTTCAAGGAGCGGCGCGCGGACTGGTAGCCGTCCAGCCCCGGCTTGCTGGCCAGTTCGGGGAAAAGCTCGAAGATCTCGTTGCGCTGGCTGTTTCCAAGACCCTTGAGGCTGTAGTCGCCGGGCTGGAAGCTTTCCGTCCAGCAGCCGTTGGACAGCACGACCTCGTGACGGTCGAACATGAAATGGATGTAGCTGGTCTGCATCGCATCCAGTTCATGCACCCCTTCGCTGCCCACCAGGTGCTTGGCCGCGGCCAGAACCTCGCGTTCCTCGAAATAAAGCTGGGTCAGGTCGCTGGCCACCAGCACGCGGTGGTTGGGCGAGACGACCATGTCACGCTCGGGCAAGCCGTTCCCGAGGGCCCCGGCCTTGATCAGGATCGGCTTGAGATGCGGATTGCGCGCCAGCTGCTGGCCCGCCATGTCCTTGCGGCCCGCCCAGCGGATTTCCTGGATGCCGTTGTCGCGGGTGATGATCCGGTCCCCCTCGCGCAGGTCCTCGACCAGCCGCTCGCCGCGCGGGGTGGCAATGGTCGTGCCGGGCGTGAAGCAGGGAATGACATTCTCGATTTCCTCGAAGGTCATCGTGGTGCCGTCCTGGAAGAACACCCGCCCGGATTCGGCATCCCCGGCCCCGCCGCCGACGCCGGGATCGGCATAGTCGATGTTGAGGACATTGGACCCGGTCAGGTCGAGCACGTCCCAATCGTCGGATTCGCCATCGCCATCCAGGTCTGGGTCCTCGCCGCCGACAACCACGTCGCCCGCGCCATCGCCGGGCGTGTCCACGATGAAGAGGTCATCGCCCAGACCGCCATCCTGTTCGTCGGCGCCTTGGCCGCCGATCAGGGTGTCCTCGCCCTCGCCGCCGCTCAGGCTGTCGTCGTCGACCCCACCGTCAAGGTAGTCGTCGCCGGTGCCGCCGAACAGCGTGTCGTCGTCATCGGCCCCGAAGATCGTGTCGTCGCCCGCCCCGCCGAACAACGTGTCGTTGTTGTTGTCGGTGACCAGGTCTTCGCCCGGGTCGTTGCTGTCGCCATCGCCGTCCAGATCGTCGGGCAGGTTGAGCACATCGGCCGGCCCCGGCGGCAGCCCGCCATAGATGGTATCGTCCCCATCCCCGCCGTATATCTCGTCGTTGCCTTCCGACCCGGTGATCGTGTCGTCGCCCGCCCCGGCCTCGACGTAGTCGTCGTCGAACCCGGTGCTGATGTGATCGTCGCCGTCCCCGCCGAAGACCGTGTCGTCGTCATCCCCGGTGATGATGGTGTCATTCCCGGCACCGCCGGTGACAAGGTCCTTGTCGTCGTGCGGGTCGGTATCCGCCGGATAGACCCCGGGGTAGCCGACATCCGGGTTGGGCAGGACCAGATCGGAACTGGTGTCGATGTAATCGTTGCCGTCGCCGCCATCGACCGTATCGCTGCCGTTGCCGCCGAAGATGCTGTCATCCCCGCCGTTGCCCTCGATCACGTCATCACCATCGCCGCCGTAGAGCACGTCATTGCCCTCGGGGCCGTTCCCTGTCACCGGGATGGTCTCGAAGGTCACGTCCGAGACATTGACCTGCTGATCGGTGAATTTGTTGTTGTCGTAATCAATCGAGATGCTCGACACCGGCCCGGCGATCGACACGAGGATCGACCCCTCTTCGGAGGCGGGCGTCACACGGTCGTGACTTTTATCATCGATGTCGCCGGTGGCCTGGTTGTCGTCGATGATCTGGTCGCCGGTTGCCGAGGTGATCTGGACATCGACCGGGTTGCCGTCGGCGTCAAAGGCATTGATCGTCACCCTGTCGACGTGGGTGTCGAGAAGCTGGGTCGCCAGGTCCACATCGTTGATGCGGAAGGCCACGTTCTGGACCTCGTCCTCGAAGGCTGCCGACGTCGACGAGAAGTTCAGAGTGGTCGTGGAGGTGTCGTCCCAGCCGCCTTCTCCGCCCTTGCCGTAAAGCGCAAGGCTCGAGTCCCCGTCGAAGCCCTCGCCCGTCTCGACATACATCTCCTCGTCGGAAATCGTGGCCGTCGCGCCGTGGTCCTGCGGGTTATAGTCGATGTCGACATTGATGCCGCCGGCGTCGTAGGACGTGGTGCCGCTCAACTGGGTGCCATCCGCGGCCACCTCCTCCCAGACCAGCGTCTTTGCCTCTGGCGCGGGGTTCGCCACGCCGTCGGGGCCGTCCCCGACGATCTTGTCGTTGCCGGTTCCGCCGAAGATGGTGTCATCGCCCGATCCGCCGGTCAGGTCGTCGTTGCCAGCCCCGCCGTGGACCTCATCGTCGCCCTTGCCGGCCAGGACGGTATCATCCCCGCCATAGGCCTCGATCAGGTCGTCGTCGCCGACATCCCCGGGCAGGATCGCGTCGTTGTTGTCGACCATGTCGCCTTCGGGATCGCCGGTATAGGCCACGTCGATCACGTCATCGCCAGCGGTGCCTTCGACCGTGCCGTCAAGGCCGGCAGGCGTGTCGAAGTTCACGTTATCCAGCGCGCCCGAGCCGTAGAAGATGACGTCCATGCTCGCGACGCCCACGATGCCGCCGAAATCGACCTCTTTCTGCCCGTTGTTCGGGGTCCAATGGGTCTCGTCGTAGATCACGTCGCCGTGCTCGTCCTTGAGCACGATACGCGCGCATTCCTCGACGTCGAGCAGGACCAGCGAGTTCATCGTAGACGGATTTGCGAAGTCGAAACGCAGCGTGCCGCCACCAGCCCGATCATCGGGTTCTACGTCGCCGTCATCCTCTTCGTCGTCGCCCTCCTCGTCGTCCTCTTCGTCGTCGCCCTCCTCGTCATCCTCTTCGTCGTCGCCCTCCTCGTCATCCTCTTCGTCGTCACCCTCCTCGTCGTCCTCTTCGTCGTCGCCCTCCTCGTCGTCACCCTCCTCGTCGCCCTCTTCGTCGTCACCCTCCTCGTCGTCCTCTTCGTCGTGGCTCTCTTCCTGGATGATCAGGACGTTGCCCAAATTGTCAGTGGCCAGATCGTCGTCGTCACCGGTCGGATCGCTCGTGTCAAAGACCATGGCGGGCGTCTCGTCATCGTTGACTTCGCCGTCCACGATCGAGGAGATCGTGACCCCCTGAGCCTGGTATTCATCGTCCACGACCGTGCCGGCGCCGAGGTCATCGAAGGTCAGGTTCACGTTTGTCATTTCAGCGTCTCCCGATCGGCCAGGCGTGCGGCCAAATTCGCAAAAATACCTCCCGGACAGACCCGGTCGGTGCCGACCCTGACAGGGCCGACTGGTTAATCATTTCTTGTCACGACAGTGGGGTTGTCACCCCAAGCTGCAGACATGCTCGAAACCGATGAGACATCGGCCCGGTGCGCCATGGCACCTCAGCCCCCAAGACTGGAATAAACCCATGCCGCAGTCTGACAAAGGGAAAAATGTCCGAAAGTTGTCGGCAACCGCCTGATTTCGGACGTAATTGGTTAACACAGACCCGCAAGAATCTTATTATTGCGGGAGGATTGTTTCGATTTGTGAAACTGACCCTGTCCTTAAGGAGAGTGAATCTCCGCTTTCGACGCCGAATTTACAACTCTGGGTAGATTTTTGCTTGGAATTCAATGTTTGGCCGAATGCGGCGCGCGGCGCCTTTTTCCCCGCCAAACAGCCGACAATTCCCCCAGGCGACCTGAGCAGTCCGTTACCGGATGCAGATCAATCCCACGGCCGATCCTGTTTCTTTCTCGAAACGAGAACAATTCGATTCGCCTTGCGTGGAGATGGCCCACCGGAATGTGGCAGGATCACGGCGGCGTGCCACAATCCGCCCGGCCCGAGCCGGACGTCATCCTGCCTTCGCCCTGGTACGGATTTGGTGCCGGTGGAGGGATTCGAACCCTCACGATGTTGCCATCGGGGGATTTTGAATCCCCTGCGTCTACCGTTCCGCCACACCGGCTGCCGGGATGCTCGATAGCCCCGCTCCGGCGCGAGGTCAACGCGGAAACGGCGCCCCCGGACCGGACCTCTATTGACCCCGGCGGGGTTCCGTGGCCTAAGGCCCCGCACCGACCCAGCCATCCCGGACCCCAGCATGATCCGCCGCCTCTACGACTGGACCATGTCCATGGCCGACCACCCCCGGGCGCTCTGGGTGCTTGCCGTGGTTGCCTTCGTTGAAAGCTCCGTCTTTCCGATCCCGCCCGATGTCCTGATGATCCCCATGATACTGGCCGCGCCGCGACGGGCCTGGCTGATCGCGGCTGTGTGCCTGGTGTTCTCGGTGCTTGGCGGGATGCTGGGCTATGCCATCGGGGCCTTCGCCTACGACTCCATCGGCCAGCCCATCCTCGAGGCGCTGGGAAAGGGCGACAGCATGGAAGCCTTCAACCAGCGTTTCAACGACGTGGGGTTCTGGGCGGTGCTGGTCGCGGGACTGACGCCCTTTCCCTACAAGGTCATCACGATCATGTCGGGCTGGACGGCCATGCCGGTCGGCACCTTCATCGTGACCTCGATCATCGCGCGGGGGCTGCGCTTTTTCATCGTAGCCGCCCTGTTGTGGCAGTTCGGCGCCCCGATCCGCGATTTCATCGAGCGCCGGCTCGGGCTTGTCTTCGCCGCCTTCTGTGTCCTACTCGTTGGCGGCTTCTACCTGGTGAGCCACCTATGACACGCACCCAGCTGACCTTTCTCGCCGCTGGCGGGTCCTTTGCCCTTCTGGCAGGCGCTTTCCTGTTCCAGGCGCTGGGCTACCCACCCTGTACGATGTGCCTTTGGCAGCGCTGGCCCCATGCGGCAGCCATCGTGATCGGGGCACTGGCCCTGGTGATCTGGCGTCCGGCCACGCCGCTCTTGCTGCTGGGCGCGCTGGCCGCGGCCACGACGGGCGGCATCGGGGTCTTTCATACGGGTGTCGAGCGCGGCTGGTGGGACGGCCCGGCCAGCTGCACCGGGTCGGATGCCGGGCTGGGCAGCGACCTGCTCTCGACCGATATCGCGCCCGTGGTCCTGTGTGACGAGGTCGTCTGGTCTCTCTTGGGCCTGTCCATGGCCAGCTACAACGCGCTGATATCATTCGCACTTGCCGCGCTCTGGGTCTGGGCCGCCCGCCGCTAACCGCGCCGCGTGGACAGCAACAGGTTGGTCTCGGATCGCGTGACCCCTTCCATCCGGCGAATGCGGAACAGCGTGCTGTCCAGGTCCAGCAGTGTCGGCGTGCCGATCTCGGCGATCAGGTCCCAATGGCCGTTGGTCGAATGCACCGCCTGGACCTCGGGCATGGCGGCCAGCAGCCGCATCACCCGTTCGGTGCCACGCCCCTCGATGCCCAGCATCATCAAGCCGCGCACCGGATGGGGCGAGACATCGGCGCGGGTCAGCACGGTGAAGCCCGAAATCTCGCCATTGTCGCGCAGCTTGTCCAGCCGCGCCCGCACCGTGGCGCGCGTGACCTTCAGGTCATGCGCCAGCTCAGACAGGCTGGCGCGGCCGTCGCGTTGCAGGGCGACGATCAGGGCCTTGTCCAATTCGTCCATCATGCTTGTCCATTTTAGGCATTGATAAATCACTTTGCGCAAATTGGCCAGTTCCCGGAGGGGTCGTTCCGGGCGATGACACTGGTATGAACCAAACGCATTGCATTCTCATTGGCGCCCCGGTGGACAGCGGCAAGCGCCGCGACGGTTGCCTGATGGGACCCGACGCCCTTCGCGTGGCGGGGCTGATCGACCAGCTGACCGCCCTCGGGCACACTGTCGCGGACCTGGGCAACCTTGCCCCCGAGCCGGTCGATATCCCCGCCGATGCGCATCTGCACGACCTGCCCACCACTGTCGGCTGGACCCGCACCCTGGCGCGTGCCGCGCGGCAGGCCGCGCCCCAAGGCCTGCCGATCTTCCTTGGCGGCGATCATGCACTGTCGCTGGGATCGGTCGCGGGCATGGCCGCGCACGCCGCGGAACAGGGCCGGCCGCTGTTCCTGCTCTGGCTCGATGCCCATTCCGATTTCAACACGCCGCAGACAACCCGATCCGGCCACCTTCACGGCACGCCGGTCGCCTACGTCACGGGCCAACCTGGGTTCGAAGCCTTTCCGCCGCTCGCAGCCCCCATTCCTTCCGACCGCGTTGCCATGATCGGCCTGCGGTCTGTCGATCCGGCCGAGCGGACCATGCTGGCGGAGACGGACATTGCGTTGACCGACATGCGCATGATCGACGAACACGGCATCGCCGGACCACTGGCGGCCTTCCTTGACCGGATCCGGGCGGCGGACGGGCTGTTGCATGTTTCGCTCGACGTCGATTTCCTCGACCCTGGGCTGGCCCCGGCCGTCGGCACCACCGTGCCCGGCGGGGCCAGTTTCCGCGAGGCGCACCTGGTCATGGAAATGCTGCACGACAGCGGCTGCCTCGCGGCGCTGGACCTGGTGGAACTCAACCCCTTCCTGGACGAACGCGGCCGCACGGCCTCGGCCATGGTCGACCTGGCTGCCTCTCTCATGGGCCGCCGGATATTTGACCGCCCGACACGGAGTTACGCATGACCGATCCTTCCGAACGGGCCCTCGTGCCCTTCGTTTCCGTCGAGAACATGATGCGCCTGGTGCACGAGATCGGGCTGGAAGAGATGCTGCGCCGCCTGGCCGGGACCATCGAGGCCGATTTCCTGCGCTGGGAAAGCTTCGACAAGACCCCGCGCGTCGCCAGCCACAGCCCCTTGGGCGTGATCGAGCTGATGCCGACCTCGGATGGCGAGCTTTACGGTTTCAAATACGTCAACGGGCATCCCCGCAACACCTATACCGGGCTGCAGACCGTCACCGCCTTCGGTCTGCTGGCCTCGGTCGAGACGGGCTACCCGGTGCTGCTGACGGAAATGACCCTGCTGACCGCGCTGCGCACCGCGGCGATGTCGGCGCTGGCGGGCAAACACCTCGCGCCGCCGGGCGCGACGACCATGGCGATGATCGGAAACGGCGCGCAATCGGAATTCCAGTGCCGCGCCTTCCAGGCGATCTGCGGCATCGACACGGTGCGGCTCTGGGACAAGGACCCGGCTGCGACCGAGAAATGCGCCCGCAACCTGGCCGGCAGCGAACTGACCGTGGTGCCCTGCTCCAGCGCCGAAGAGGCGATCGAAGGCGCCCAGATCCTGACAACCTGCACCGCCGACAAGCAATATGCCACGATCCTGTCTGACAACATGGTCGGCCCCGGCGTGCACATCAATGCCATCGGTGGAGACTGTCCCGGCAAGACCGAACTGGCGCCGGGCATCCTCAACCGGGCCTCGGTCTTCGTGGAATACCCGCCCCAGACCCGCGTCGAGGGCGAGATCCAGCAAATGGCGGAGGATCACCCTGTGGCCGAGCTGTGGGAGGTCTTCGCCGGCAAGGCCCCGGGGCGCCGGGATGCCGCCCAGATCACCCTTTTCGACAGCGTCGGCTTCGCGATCGAGGATTTCTCGGCGCTCAAGGTGATCCATGACAGCATCGCGGGCCGCGCCCATTACCAGTTGCTGGACCTGCTGGCCGACCCGGATGATCCCCGCGACCTTTACGGGATGCTGAACCGGGCGAAATGAGCTGCCCTAGTGATAGGTCAGCTCACCCACGACGTTGCGCCATTGGCCCGGCGCGATCAGCTTGCGGTGGGTGAAGCGGACCGAGTGCAACTGCCCCTCGATCTCGGCCTTCCAGAAGTCAATGAATCCCATCAGCCGGTCATGGTCGGGCGCCCGGTCGTAGTCCTGCCAGATGAAGCTGTTCAGCACGCTGGGATAGTCGGGCATACGGTAAAAAAACTCCGCCGTGGTCAGCCCGTAGCCCCGCAGCATCATTTCCGTTTCCTGTGTCATCACCCGCTCCGTTGTGGACCTTGCGTCCATGTGACGTCCGGAATGGTTAAGAAGTCAACAAAAACAGTTTGTTGGCAGACACCGCCCCTGGCTGCCAACGGACATTCACGGCGCCCATTGCACCCCATCCCTCGGGGGTGATATACCCTGCCCAACAATATCTAGACGTGCCCGGCCGATGCCCGGCACCAACAGGCGGCAAGCATGAGCGATACCCCGGAAACCCCTGGAAGCGAAGATGAAAATCGGCCCGACGGGTCCGGTTACGATGGCCCGTCCATCTCGATCTCGGACGAGATGAAGGCCTCTTACCTGGATTACGCCATGAGCGTGATCGTCAGCCGCGCGATCCCCGATCTGCGCGACGGCCTGAAGCCCGTTCACAGGCGCATTCTCTATGCCATGCACGAGGCGGGCAACACCCACGACAAGCCCTATCGCAAATCCGCGCGCGCCGTGGGCGACGTGATGGGGACCTACCACCCCCACGGCGACTCGGCGATCTACGACGCGCTGGTGCGCATGGCCCAGCCCTTTTCAATGTCGCTGCCGCTGCTGGATGGCCAGGGCAATTTCGGCTCGATGGACGGCGACAACCCGGCGGCCATGCGCTACACCGAAGTGCGCATGGACAAGCCCGCCAGCGCCCTGCTGGCCGATATCGACAAGGACACGGTCGATTTCCAGGACAACTACGATGGCCGTGACCGCGAGCCGACGGTCCTGCCCGCGCGGTTCCCGAACATGCTGGTCAACGGGGCGGGCGGCATCGCCGTGGGCATGGCCACGAACATCCCGCCGCACAACCTGGGCGAGGTCTGCGACGCGACGCTGGCGCTGATCGAGACCCCCGACCTGTCCAGCGAGGACCTGATCCAGTATGTCCCGGGCCCCGATTTCCCCACCGGCGGGGTGATGCTGGGCCGCTCGGGCGCCCGCAAGGCCTATCTGGAGGGGCGCGGCTCGGTCGTGGTGCGTGCCAAGGCCCAGGTCGAGGAGCTGCGCAAGGACCGCTGGGCCATCGTGGTGAACGAGATCCCCTACCAGGTGAACAAGGCCACGATGATCGACCGCATCGCCGAGGCGGCCCGCGACCGCAGGATCGAGGGCATCGCCCACGTGCAGGACGAGAGTGACCGGTCGGGCGTGCGCGTGGTGGTCGAGCTCAAGCGCGACGCCACCGCCGAGGTGGTTCTGAACCAGCTTTATCGCTTCACCCCGATGCAGACCTCCTTCGGGTGCAACATGCTGGCGCTCAACGGCGGTCGGCCCGAGACGTTGACCCTGCGCAAGTTCCTGAGCTATTTCATTGATTTCCGAGAAGACGTTGTGGCGCGCCGCACGGCCTACCTGCTGCGCAAGGCGCGCGAGCGCAGCCACGTGCTGTGCGGACTCGCCGTCGCCGTGTCCAACGTGGACGAGGTCGTTGCCACGATCCGGTCCTCGGCCGACGCGCCCGAGGCGCGGCGCCGGCTGATGGAGCGCCGCTGGCCTGCGGGCGACATCGTCGAATACCTGCGCCTGATCGACGACCCACTGCACCCGGTCAACGAGGACGGCACCTACAACCTGTCCGAGACGCAGGCCCGTGCCATCCTCGACCTGCGCCTGCAACGCCTCACCCAGCTCGGCGTGCAGGAGGTCACCGACGAACTCGAAGACCTGGCCGGCAAGATCAAGGAATACCTCGAAATTCTGGGGTCGCGCGAAAGGATCATGGGCATCATCGCGGACGAGCTGCGCGAGGTGAAAGAGCAATTCGCCGTGCCGCGCCGGACCAAGATCGTCGACTGGTCGGGCGACATGGACGACGAGGACCTCATTGAGCGCGAGGACATGGTCGTCACCGTTACCCAGGGCGGTTACATCAAGCGCACCGCGCTGGCCGATTTCCGCGCCCAGAAACGGGGCGGCAAAGGGCTTTCCGGCGGCAGCCTGAAAGAGGACGACGTGGTCACCACGCTCTTCGTGGCCAACACCCACACGCAGCTGCTGTTCTTCACCACGGATGGCATGGTCTACAAGCTCAAGACGTGGCGCCTCCCGCAGGGCGGGCGCACCTCCAAGGGCAAGGCCATCGTCAACATCCTGCCGATCCCCACGGGGGTATCCATCGCAGCGATCATGCCGGTGGACCGGGACGAAAAGGACTGGGATGACCTGCAGATCGTCTTCGCCACCAGCGCGGGCGACGTGCGGCGCAACCGGCTGTCGGACTTCACCAATGTCAAATCCAACGGCAAGATTGCCATGAAACTGCCTGAAGATGGCTCCGTAAGTCTTGTGAATGCAAGGATTTGCTCCGAGGGTGACGACGTGATGCTGACCACCAATGCGGGCCGGGCGATCCGGTTTCCGACCACCGATGTGCGGGTCTTCGCGGGCCGCAACTCCACCGGTGTGCGCGGCATCAAGCTGTCGGGGTCGGACCATGTCGTGTCGATGTCCGTGATCCGCCATTTCGAGGCCGAGGCCGAGGAACGTGCGGCCTACCTGAAGATGCGCCGTGCCATGGCCGGCATCACCGAAGAGGCCGAGAACGAGGATGACGAGGCCCCCGCCGGCGAACTCGGCCCCGCGCGTTATGCCGAGATGTCGGCCGCCGAGAACCTGATCCTGACGATCACCGCGGGTGGGTCCGGCAAGCTGTCGTCGTCGCATGATTACCCGGTGCGCGGGCGTGGCGGCATGGGTGTCGCGGCGATGGACAAGGCCATGCGCGGCGGCAGGATCGTGGCCTCCTTCCCGGTGGAGCTGGACGACCAGATCATGCTGGCCACGTCCAAGGGCCAATCGATCCGCGTGCCCGTGGAAGGCATTTCCTTCCGCTCGCGCAGCGCCGGCGGCGTCAAGGTATTCAACACCGGCAAAGGCGAGGAAGTGGTCAGCGTCGCATGGATCGCCGATCAGGGCGACGAGGATGCCGACCAGGACTGAGCGCGGAGCCCGGGGTTTTCTCTGGGCCCGTGACACACTATCTGGACTGCCATGACACAGATACTTCACATCGTCGGCGGCGGTATGGCCGGGTCAGAGGCCGCATGGCAGGCCGCCAACGCGGGGTGTCACGTGGTCATCCACGAAATGCGCCCCGGGGTCGAGACCTTTGCCCATCGCACCGGCAACCTGGCCGAAATGGTCTGTTCCAACTCCTTCCGCTCGGATGACGACGAACAGAACGCGGTGGGGCTGCTCCACTGGGAGATGCGTCAGGCGGGTGGTATCATCATGGCTACAGCCGATGCCCACAAGCTGCCCGCTGGCGGCGCGCTGGCCGTCGACCGCGATCCATTCGCCGCGGCCGTCACGGAAACGCTGACCGCGCATCCGAAGATCAGCGTGTCGTACGAGGAAATCGACGCCCTGCCCGACGACGGTCACTGGATCATTGCCACCGGGCCGCTGACCTCGGGACCGCTGGCCGAGGCGATCCGGGCAGAGACCGGCGCCGAGGCGCTCGCCTTCTTCGATGCCATCGCACCCATCGTCTATGCCGAGACCATCGACATGGGGCAGGCCTGGGAACAATCGCGCTATGACAAGGGCGAGACCGAGGAAGAACAGAAGGCCTACATCAACTGCCCGATGACCAGGGACCAGTACGAGGCCTTCATCGACGCCCTGCTGGCCGCAGACAAGACCGAGTTCAAGGACGGCGAAACCGCCGGCTACTTCGACGGTTGCCTGCCCATCGAGGTCATGGCCGCGCGCGGTCGCGAGACCCTGCGCCACGGCCCCATGAAGCCCATCGGCCTGACGAACCCCCATTTCCCCGAAGACAAACCTCATGCAGTGGTTCAACTTCGTCGAGACAACGCATTGGGAACGCTTTATAATATAGTCGGCTTCCAGACCAAGATGAAGTATGGCGCGCAAACGGAGGTCTTTCGCATGATCCCCGGGTTGCAGGACGCGACCTTCGCCCGACTCGGTGGCATACACCGCAACACCTTTCTGAATGCGCCCACCCTGCTCGACGGTCAGATGCGCCTGAGAACGAAGCCGAACATCCGCTTTGCGGGTCAGATCACTGGCGTCGAGGGCTATGTCGAAAGCGCCGCCATGGGTCTTCTGGCCGGACGGCTGGCCGTGGCCGAGATCACGGGCACGCCTTTGCCACCGGTTCCGCAGACCACCGCCATGGGCGCGCTTGTCACGCATATCACCGGCGGGGCCGAGGCCAAGACCTTCCAGCCCATGAACGTCAACTTCGGGCTGTTTCCCCCCGTCGAAGGACTCAGGCCCGGGCGCCGCGGCCGCAAGGACCGCTACCGCGCCTACACGGACCGCGCCAAGACCGACTGGCAGGCATGGCTGGCCGCCACAGCACTGGACGCCGCCTGACCCGGCCACTAGCCTGTCCGCCATGACAGACGACAATTCAACCCCCGCCAACCTCTGGACCCCACGCCCGGTCGAGGAGACGATCGACGTCTACCGCGACTGGGCCGGGGCCTACGACGCCGACCTTGAAACCTACGGCTATCACACCCCGACCCGGCTGGCGGCGGCGCTGGCTCGCCATGTCGCCCCCGAGACCACGGTTCTGGACTTCGGCTGCGGCACCGGGATTTCCGGCGCCGCGCTGCTGCAGCAAGGGTTCAACCACCTGCATGGCACCGATGTGACGGCAGAAATGGTCGATATCGCCCGCGGGAAGTCACTTTACGAAAAGCTCTGGGTCGGCGAACCCGGTGCGGACCTGCCGCGCAGCTATGACGCCATCGTCGCTGTGGGGGTGGTCAGCCTCGGCGCCGCGCCGCCGGAAACCCTGAGCCTGTTGATCGCGCATCTCTCGCCGGGCGGGGTCCTGGCCCTGTCCTTCAACGATCCCACGGTCGAGAACGGCAGTTATGACGCCGTGCTGGAGGGCCATGTCGCCGCCGCCGACGTGACCGTGCTCTCGCGCGAACATGGTCCCCACCTGGAGGCCAAGGAGATGGGCTCGGACGTGATCGTTCTCCGACGGGAATGATAACTCGCTTCGCGCCCTCGCCCACGGGGCGACTGCACCTTGGTCATGCCTATTCGGCGCTGACCGTCTGGCGGGTGGCGCGGGACCTGGGCGGCATGGCCCTGTTGCGGATCGAGGATACCGACAGCACCCGCTGTCGCGCCGAATTCGAGGCTGCAATTCTGGATGATCTGCGCTGGCTCGGGCTGGACTGGCCCCGGCCGGTGCGGCGCCAATCCGAGCACCTGGCGGACTATGCGCGCGCGCTTGACGATCTCGCCGCGCGCGGGCTGCTCTACCCGTGTTCCTGTTCGCGCTCGGCCATCAAGACGGCAGGCGCGCGCCCCGGCTGGGACGGGCTGGTCTATCCCGGAACCTGCCGCCATCGGCCCATGAAGGATACCGGGGCCGGCGATGCCCTGCGCCTGGACCTGGGCCGCGCCCTTGAGCAGGTCGGCCCGCTGCCCGCCTTCACCGAGATCGGGCCACTGCATCGCGGCACCCACCGGCCTGACCCCGACCAGCTGATCGGCTTGATCGGCGACCCGGTGCTGCGCCGCAAGGAAACCGGCGATCCAGCCTATCACCTGGCCTGCCCCCTTGACGATGGCATCCAGGGCATCACCCACGTGGTGCGTGGAGCCGACCTGTGGCACGCCACCTTCCTGCACGTCTTGATCCAGCGGCTGATGGACTGGCCGGTGCCGATCTATCACCATCACGACCTGATCCGCGACGCGGCGGGACAGCGCCTGGCAAAGATCGACGCCTCCAGGGCGCTGGCGGCCTATCGCGCCGACGGCGTGGACCCTGCCGGGATTCGCGCCATGGTCGGGCTCTAGTCCGTCATGGGGTGCATCAGCTCGACCTCGTCCCCGCCAGTCACCGAGGTGTAGAAACACGAGCGCCGGTTGGTATGGCAGGCCGGGCCGGTCTGGCGCACCACGGCCAGCAGGCAATCACGGTCGCAATCGACGCGCAGATCGACAAGGGCCTGCACGTGGCCGCTGCTCTCACCCTTGACCCAGAAGGCCTGCCGCGAGCGCGACCAGTAGGTGACGCGACCGGTTTCGAGCGTTTTCTCGACGGCCTGGCGGGTCATCCAGGCCATCATAAGCACGGTGCCATCGGCGGCATCCTGGGCGATGCAGGGCACGAGACCATCCGCATCATAGGTCAAACTCGCGGGATCGAAGGCCATGTCAGATTTCCTTTGGCATCGGGGATCGGCAGGCCTATTTATTGGGCAGGACAGCCGAAGGCAAACTCATGAGCACAGAGACCGACCTGATCAAGCTCTATTCCACCCGGATTCTCGGCCTGGCGGCGGAGATCCCGCGGCTGGGGCGGCTTGACGCCCCGGACGGCACCGGACGGGTGCGCTCGCCGCTCTGTGGCTCCACCGTCTCGGTTGACCTGCGGGTCGAGGATGGCAAGATCACCGACTATGGGCAGGACGTGAAGGCCTGTGCGCTGGGTCAAGCCTCGGCGGCCGTGGTGGCCGCCAATGTCATCGGCACCACCGAACCCCAGGTGCAGGCCGCCCGCGACCAGCTGTATGCCATGCTCAAACAGGACGGCCCCGCGCCCGAGGCGCCTTTCGACGGGCTTGAGGTGCTGCAACCGGCCAGAGACTACAAGAACCGCCACGCCTCTATCCTGCTGGCCCTGGACGCGACACTGGAAGCCTTCAAGGCCGCGCGCGAGGCCCATTGCGCCTGATCCGCTCCGCGGATTGCAGCGCGTATCCCTTCACCCCCGAGCCGGGTGGCACCGCGCCTGCCCTGACAAGAAAAAACCGCCGCGCCCCGGGACAGGGAACGCGGCGGCAGGTTTGCGCCCCGGGTCCGGCCGCGATCGGGAGAGGCAGGTCCCGGGCGGTGTGATGGCGGACGGCAGGTCCGTCCTGGACAGGCAGTGTCAGGTCGTCAGTGCATCGAAGGTGGGACAGGCGATGCAGAACGTCCGGACCGGGGCGCGAGGCAGATCACAAAAGCGTGGGCAGGTGCAGCGCGACCACCAGCAGAATCATCAGCGCGGCGGCGCCGAAGGCATCGGCCACCAGCGTGTCGCGCGACCGGGCAATCGCCTGTCTGATCTCATTGGCCATATCGCTGCTCCTTTCCGTTCTCCTGTTGCCACTTTGTTCTCATTAACCAAGTCTTAATGCAAGAACTTTTTAGGAACATTAGTGAACAAAATTGATCGGAAGCAATTAACCCACTGATATCAAACGAATTGCCCGGTCCTGCTCCATCAGCCAGAGCAGCACGCGCGCCGCCTGGCCGCGGTCCGACGTCAGGTCGGCATCATCGGCCAGCAGCTTGCGCGCGTCCTGCTGGGCCAGGGCCATGAGGGCCGACTGCCGCTCGATATCCGCGATGCGAAAGCGCGGCAGCCCCGATTGCGCAGTGCCGATCACGTCGCCCGCACCGCGCATGGCCAGGTCTTCCTCGGAAATACGGAACCCGTCCTCGGTCTCGCGCAGGATCTCCAGGCGCCGCCGCCCGGTGTCGGACAGTGGAGCTTGATACATGAGCAGGCAGGTGGACTGCGCGGCGCCGCGCCCCACCCGGCCGCGCAGCTGGTGCAACTGGGCCAGCCCGAAGCTCTCGGCGCGCTCGATCACCATGATCGAGGCATTGGGCACGTTCACTCCCACCTCGATCACCGTGGTGGCCACCAACACGCCGGTCTCGCCGGTCACGAAACGGGCCATGGCGGCATCCTTGTCCGCCGGGTCCATGCGGCCATGTACCAGCCCGACAACCCCCTCGCCCAGCGTCGCACGCAATCTCTTGAAACGGTCCTCGGCGGCGGTCAGCTCGCTGACCTCGGACTCCTCGACCAGCGGGCAGACCCAGTAGGCCTGGCGGCCCTCGGCCACGGCCCTGCGCAGGTGCTCGGTCACTTCGTCAAGGCGACCGGTGCTGACCACGCTTGTCGTGACCGGCGTGCGCCCGGGCGGTTTTTCATCCAGGACCGAAACATCCATGTCCCCGAATTGCGCCAATGCCAGCGACCGCGGGATCGGCGTCGCGGTCATGACCAGAACGTCGACCGCAGCCCCCTTGGCGCCCAGTTGCATCCGCTGCGAGACACCGAAGCGGTGCTGTTCGTCGACGATGGCCAGCCGCAGGTCGTGAAAGGCGACATCCTGCTGGAACACCGCGTGGGTGCCGACCAGGATGCCGATGTCGCCGCGTTCAAGTGCGGCCAGCTTGGCGCGGCGCTCGGCCCCCTTGTCGCGGCCCGTGAGCAGCTCGAGCCGCACGCCCGCCGACGCCGCCAGGGGCGCCAGCCCCTCCATGTGCTGGCGCGCGAGGATCTCGGTCGGCGCCATCATGACGCCCTGCCCGCCCGCCTCGACCGCGGCGAGCAGCACCAGAAGGGCGACCAGTGTCTTGCCCGCGCCGACGTCGCCCTGAAGCAGGCGATTCATCCGCTTGGGCGCGGCCATGTCGGCAGTGATCTCCTCGACCGCGCGGGTCTGTGCGCCGGTGGGCGCATAGGGCAGACCGGCCAGAACCCCGGCACGCAACCGGCCATCGCCCCGCGTCGCCTGCCCCTTGCCGCGCCGTTGGGTCGCGCGCGCCAGCGCCAGCGTCAACTGATGGGCCAGCAATTCGTCATAGGCCAGTCTTTGCCGCGCGGGCGAGGTCGGCGCCAGTTCGGCCCCCGACAGCGGCGCATGGGCGGTGTCCAGCGCGGCCTTCCATTCGGGCCAACCCTCGCGCGCGCGCAGGGCCGGGTCGATCCATTCCGGCAAATCCGGCGCCCGCGCCAGCGCCGCCCGGGTCGCCTTGAACATGACCCGTTGCGTGACCGAGCCGGTCAGCGGGTAGACCGGCTCGTAGGGCGGGATCTGCCCGGCCTCGTCGGGCCGCAGGACATGATCGGGGTGCACCATCTGCGCGATGCCGTCGAACAGCTCGACCTTGCCGGAAATCACGCGCCGCTGGCCACTGGGCAGGATGCGGCGCAGGTAGTCGCCACGGGCATGAAAAAAGACCAGCTGGAAACTGGTCTGCGCATCTTCCACGATAACGCGGTAGGGTCGGCCGCGCTGCGCGGGCGGGCGGTGCTCGCCCACGACCACCTCGACCGTGCAATGGGCCGGCGGGACAAGGTCGCGCACCGTCGCCCGGCGCGACCGGTCCACGCCGCTGTACGGCAGCGTGAAGACCATGTCGCGCGGCTTTTCGATGCCGCCCGCGGCAAGCTGCTGGGCCAGTTTCGGACCGACCCCGTCCAGGGTCGTCAGGTCAGCGAAGAGCGGAAACAGGACTTCCGGCCGGGTGCTCATGGCGCACCGATCAGCGACAGCCAGCCGTCCTCGTCGAGGGTCTCGATGCCCAGCTCGGCGGCCTTTTTCGCCTTGGACCCGGCCCCCGGCCCGGCAACCAGTAGGTCGGTCCTGGCGCTGACCGACCCTGCGACCTTGGCCCCCAGAGCCTCGGCCCGAGCCTTGGCCTCGGCCCGGGTCATCTTTTCCAGGCTGCCGGTAAAGACCACCGTCTTGCCTGCGACCGGACTGTCACCGGCGCGGGAGTCCGGCGGCCTGATGTCGGTCAGTTCGGCGGTCAGCCGGTCAATGGCGGCGCGTTCGTGATCGTTGGCAAAGGCATCGGACAGCGACAGCGCCAACACCGGGCCGATGCCGTCGGCGCCGATCAGGTCGTCCCAGGCTTCTTGCGCGGCGGCGCGGATGTCCTGCTTTTCCAGCGCCGCCTTGCGGGCCTCGGCGATGCGGGCGCGGCGCCCCTCCTCGGATGCGCGCCGCCGTTCCGTCTCGGCGGCTTCATCCGCCGCGCGATGGGCCAGCGCGGCGGGCCGGGCCCTGTCCAGCGCGCGCACCATGGCATCCCAGCCGCCGTAATGGCGCGCCAGATCCTGGGCGGCGACCTCGCCCGCGTGCCGGATGCCCAGCCCGAACAGAAGCCGCGCCATGGGAATGGCACGCTTGTCCTCGATGGCCTGGAACAGGTTGCTCGCACTGGTCTCGCCCCAGCCCTCGCGATTGGCCAGCTTCGACAGGTTCTCCGCATCCCGGCGTTGCAGCGTGAAGATATCCGCCGGCTCGCGCAGCGGCAGCTGGTCGTCGTGGTAAAAGGCCTCGACTTGCTTGGCACCCAGCCCCTCTATGTCCATGGCCCCGCGCGAGACGAAGTGCTTGAGCTTTTCCACGGCCTGGGCGGGGCAGATCAAGCCGCCAGTGCAGCGGCGCACCGCGTCGCCCTCTTCACGGATCGCCGGGGAGCCGCATTCCGGGCAGGTATCGGGAAACCGGTAGGCTTGGGCATCTTCCGACCGCTTCGCCAGGTCCACATCTGCCACCTTGGGGATCACGTCGCCCGCGCGATACACCTGCACCCAATCGCCCGGGCGGATATCCTTGCCGCCGCGAATGTCCTCGCCCGAGGCACCGCGTCCGGCGATGTAATCCTCGTTGTGCAAGGTGGCATTGGAGACGACGACCCCGCCAACCGTGACAGGACGCAAGCGGGCGACGGGGCTGAGCGCCCCGGTCCGGCCGACCTGGATGTCGATTCCCTCTAGCCGGGTCCAGGCGAGCTCGGCCGGAAACTTGTGGGCGATGGCCCATCGCGGTGTTGTCGAACGGTAGCCCAGACGCTGTTGCAGCGCGAGGTCGTCCACCTTGTAGACGACCCCGTCGATGTCATACCCCAGCGTGGCGCGCCGGTCTTCGATGCGGCGATAATGGGCCAGCATATCCTCCACCGACCCGCAGACCCGGGTCAGTGGGTTGGTGGTGAAGCCGAGCGCGTCGAGCCGGTCGAGCGCACCCATTTGGGTCTTGGCCAGCGGCGCGGACAGCGCCCCCCAGGCATAGGCAAAGAAGCGCAGCGGGCGGGATTTCGTGATGCTGGCGTCCAGTTGCCGCAGCGACCCGGCGGCGGCGTTGCGCGGGTTGGCGAAGGTCTTGGCGCCCTTTTCCGCCTGCCGCGCATTCAACGCCTCGAAGTCGGCATGAGACATGTAGACCTCGCCGCGCACTTCCAGCACGTCGGGGGCATCGGTCAGCCGCGTCGGAATTGCGTCGATGGTGCGCGCATTGGCGGTGACGTTCTCGCCGGTCTCACCGTCGCCACGGGTCGCGGCATGGACCAGCGCGCCGCCCTCGTAACGCAGCGACAGGCTCAGCCCGTCGATCTTGGGCTCGGCGGTATAGGTCAGCGGGGCCTCGGGGCCGAGGTTCAGGTAACTGCGAATCGACTGGTCGAAATCGGCCACGTCCTGTGCGTCGAAAGCATTGGCCAGGGACAGCATCCGCACCGCGTGGGTGATCTTGCCGAAGGCTTCGACCGGGGCGGCGCCGACCCGGTCCGAGGGGCTGTCGGCGCGTTTGAGGTCCGGGAAGCGGGCCTCGATCTCCGCGTTGCGCCGCTTGAGCGCGTCATACTCTGCGTCGCTCATCTCGGGGGCGTCGTCGCCGTGATAAGCGGCTTCGGCGCGGGCCAGAACCCCGGCCAGCCGCGCCAGTTCCCGGGCTGCCTGCGCCTCGGTCAGGGCCTCTGTCGCGATATCTTCGGTCACCGCTGGTCCCCCTTCGCTCACCATGGCTCAAGTGATAGGGGGCCGCCCCGGTGTCGTCCAGCCCGCCGCCGCACGCACCGGGCCGAAGGGGGCGGGTCGCGGACTTCGCCGCCCGGCAGGTCAGGCCCCGACGGCGACCCGTTCGGCCTCGACGCCCTGCTCGGGGTCGCGCAGCACATACCCGCGGCCCCAGACGGTCTCGATGTAGCTGTCCCCGCCCGTGGCCTCGGAGAGTTTCTTGCGCAGCTTGCAGATGAAGACGTCGATGATCTTCAGTTCCGGCTCGTCCATGCCACCGTAGAGGTGGTTGAGAAACATCTCCTTGGTCAGCGTGGTGCCCTTGCGCAACGACAGCAGCTCCAGCATCTGGTATTCCTTTCCGGTCAGGTGAACGGGCTCTCCCGCGGCCTCGACCGTCTTGGCGTCCAGGTTCACCGAGACCTTGCCGGTTCGGATGATCGACTGTGCATGTCCCTTGGACCGGCGGATGATCGCGTGGATGCGGGCGATCAGTTCCTCGCGGTGAAAGGGCTTGGTCAGGTAGTCGTCGGCCCCGAAGCCAAACCCCTTGAGCTTGGAATCGGTTGCATCCTCGCCCGAGAGAATCAGGATCGGCGTCTCGACCCGCGCCATCCGAAGCTGGCGCAGCACGTCGTGCCCCGACATGTCCGGCAGGTTGAGATCCAGCAGGATCAGGTCGTAGTCGTAGAGCTTGGCCAGGTCGATCCCCTCCTCACCCAGCTCGGTCGTGTAGACGTTGAGGTTGGCGTGGCCCAGCATCAACTCGATGCTCTTGGCAGTTGTCGGATCATCCTCGACGAGCAAGACGCGCATTACTGTTCTCCGTTCGTTCGTGCGTTAACCAACCCTAGGTGACGGAAGGTTAACCGCACGTTACCGTCCGGTTGCCAGTTTACGAATCTACCTAAGGTTGTCTATATTTCCGGAGTGCGGTGGCCCTGAGAGCCGCTTCCCCATGTCTGAGAACAGCCGATTCCCACTCGGCCAGTTCCTCTTCGGACAGGCCGTAGGTCGATTTCGCCCACTCCCGCGTGATCAGCCCATGGGCCACCGCACGCACCACCGCCGCCTTGCGGGACGCCACCCAACGCCGCGTCGTCGGCTCGGGCAGGTCCGCGCGTGTCATCACCGTGCCGTCGGGCAAGGTGACCGACCGCGGCCCCTCGATCTTGCGCAAATACATGTCCTCACCCCTCTTTCGTGATTGAACATGCCCCTCAAGTGGCGGCATGTCCTCTAAGGACGGGTAAAGCGGCCCCTTGAGAGTATCTTGCATTTTCCTATATTGCGCCCGTCTCCGGCAAAGGTTGTTACAATGTCCCTCGACACCGCGCTCAATTCCCTCGGCCTGCCCAAGGCCCCCGCCGATACACGTGTCGTCGTGGCCATGTCCGGCGGCGTCGATTCCTCGGTCGTGGCGGCCATGCTCGCCGACGAGGGCTATGACGTCGTCGGCGTGACGCTGCAGCTTTACGATCACGGCGCGGCGCTGGCCAAGAAGGGCGCCTGCTGCGCGGGCCGCGACATCCACGATGCCCGGCGCGTGGCCGAGGAGATGGGCTTTCCGCACTACGTTCTGGATTACGAGAACATCTTTCGCGAAGCGGTCATCGACGAATTTGCCGACAGCTATCTGGGCGGGGCCACCCCGGTGCCCTGCATCCGCTGCAACGAGCGTGTCAAGTTCAAGGACCTGCTGGAAACGGCAAAGGACCTGGAGGCCGACTGCATGGCCACCGGCCACTACATCCAGCGCAAGTTGGGCGCGCGCGGGGCAGAATTGCACAGCGCGGCCGACGCCAATCGCGACCAGTCCTACTTCCTGTTCTCGACCACGCAGGCGCAGCTTGATTTCCTGCGTTTCCCGCTGGGCCATCTGGCCAGCAAGGACGAGACCCGAAAACTGGCGGCGAAATACGGGTTGCGGGTGGCCGACAAGCCCGACAGCCAGGACATCTGTTTCGTCCCCAACGGTGACTATGCCAGTGTCATCGAGAAACTGCGCCCCGGCGCTGCCGAACCGGGGGAGATCGTCGATCACGAGGGCAATACGTTGGGCACGCACAAGGGCGTCATCCACTACACGATCGGGCAGCGCAGGGGACTGGGCATCGGAGGGCTGGCCGATCCGCTTTACGTGGTCAAGCTGGACGTCGAGAACCGCCGGGTGATCGTCGGCCCCAAGGCGATGCTTGCGACCCGAACCGTGCCCGTGCGCGAGATCAACTGGCTGGGCGACGGCGACCTCATGGACGCGGGCGAACGCGAGATCGCGGTCAAGGTCCGCTCGACCCGTCCTCCGGCCCCGGCGATCCTGCGGCCGCTGTCCGAGACCGAGGCCGAGGTCGAATTGCTGACCCCCGAGGAGGGCGTCAGCCCCGGCCAGGCCTGCGTGTTCTACGACACCGAGAGCACCCGCATCCTTGGCGGCGGCTGGATCTGGAAGGGGTAGCCTGCAGAGGACTAGGCTGAAGCGACCCTGACATGAACTGATGAGCGCTCGATGTCAGGAACGCGGATAAGGCATTGGGTCCCTGGAGTCGTGACCCGCGGATACTCCGTTCTGTGCATGCACGTGTCATGCGACACCCCGATGAAGATGAACGCGGATGTGCGGCAAAGCATTCCAGGTTGGAAAGCCCCGCGCGCACGCGGGGCTTCCTGGCCGGTGGGCGGCGTTTTGGAACGCCTCGCGGCCTGTGCTGCGCCCGGTTCAGAACCTGACCTCATAGCCGAGCCGCAGGTTGACCGAAGGGGTGTCCGTCCAGGCTTGCTGCGCAGTGCCGAAACTCGCAGTCACCGCTTGCGCGGCATCGAGCTCGTGCCGGTAACTCACGAAACCGAAGGCGCGCGTCTCGTTCACAACCGCGGGCGCCTCGGCCGAGAATGTCGCCATCCCCGGGATCGCTGACGTACCGGTGATCGGGTTCTGATCACGGTTGATGTCACGGGTCACGCCCGCCGAGAGACGCAGCGTCCCGGCCTCGCTGACCTTGATGCGGCTGTCGACGCCGAGGGTGGCTGTGCTGACGGTCTCCCGGTGGCTGTCATAGCTGAGCGGGAAGGCCGTCGCCGTGGTTTCGGTGTAGGCGTCGCGCGTTGTCCGCGCGGCGGCCAGGCGCGCGAACGGGATCACCGCGCCCCGGGCCACCGGCTGACCCCAGCCCAGCTCCGCGCTGAGCGCGCCAGAGTCGTGCGCCGCCTCGCCGCTCCCGGCGAATGTTCCGGGCAGGATCGCGCCGCGGTCGATGGTGCTGTCACCGGTGCCGAACTGGCCCGCGATCCGCCAGGTCAGGCCGGTGAAATCGGCACTGTCACGGTAACGCACGGAGACGCCGCCAGAGACATGGCTGCCCGAGAGTGTGACGGGACCGTAGGTCTTGTGTTGATTGGCGACCTCGATGAAACCGCCCAGGACGTAGCCATCACCAAGGCCGATGGCGCCGGTCACGTCGGCGCGGCCATAGCTGCCGACGTCCGAGTTGCGGCTCAGCCCCGCGCCGAAGCTCAGTGCCATAGGCGGACGGGTCCTGGCTTTCCCACGCGTCGACAGCGTGCCATCGCCATCGCTGCCACCGGGCAGGTCAAGTTCGCGGTCGAGCTGGCGCATGGCGTTGGCGTTGTACTCGGCGCTTGCCGCGGCCATGCCGCCTGCCGCCTGCCGCACGGTCGCCTGGGTGTTGGCAAGGTCCACCATCGCTCCGCGCCAGGCGAAGGCGCGGTTGGTGCCGTCATCGGCTGCGGCGGTACCGACAATCACCGATCCGTCGTCTGTCATATCCATGACATAGGAATAGCCGGTGTTGTCGGTGCGGAGTGACCCGAGGCCCTCCATGCCGTCGGTAGCGGTCCAGCGGAAGGCTTGGGGCGCCGAATGGTTGGTGTCCGAGCTGCCGGCGACGACAGCGCCATCAGGGGTGACCAGTTGGGCTTGGGACTCCCCGGCGTTGCCGGTGCGCAATGTGCCGAGATCCTGCATGACGCCCCCGGCGTCATCGCCGACCCAGCGAAAGGCGTGGTTTGCGCCGCTGTCCAGTCGGGCGTGACCGACGACCACCGTGCCATCGGCGTTTACGTCTCTCGCCCGGGACGAACCAATGCCGGTGCTGAAAAAGGTGCCAAGCAACTGCATGCCGCCCGCTTGTGTCCAGCGGAACGCCCGACCAAGGTTTATGGAATCCTCGCCGACGACCGTGCTGCCATCCGCGCTGATCGCGCGTGCATAGGTGGCGCCGCCCGCAATCGTGCCGAGGTTCTCCATCCCGCCGGTTTCGGTCCAGCGGAACGCGCGCCAGTCTCCCCCCGCGGTAACCGAGCTGCCGGCGATCGCACTGCCATCGTTGTTGATATCGGCCGCGTCGGAGCGGGAGCCGCCCAGTGTCCCGAGATCTTCGATGCCGGTGTATGCATTCCAGCGATAGGCACGGCTATTCAGTTGGTTCGTGTCCGACGTCCCGGTAATAGCCAAGCCGTCGTCGCTCATGGCGACGAAGGAACTGTTTCCCGGCGATGTGGTGCGCAGGGTGCCGACATCGGTCATGACGCCGGATTGCAGATCATAGTGGAAGGCGCGGTTACGGTTATCATCCGTGGCCGCACGCCCGCCAACGAAAAGGCCACTATCACTGATCGCCAGGCCGACCGAATACCCTGCGCCGTTGGTTGTCAGAGCGTCGATCTCGCGCATGCCGTCCGCGTCGGTCCAGTAGAAACCCCGGCTAGCAGCCGACTGCAATCCGACAAGCCCGACAATGACGGTACCGTCGCCGCTTACCCCGTAAGCTTCTGAATATTGGAGCGTTTCGGAGGTGGGAAACAGGCCGAGATCCTGCATTTCGCCAATTGTGGTGGGGCTGGCCTGCGCATGCAGTGCCAGCGGCACCCCCATCAGCACGGTGCTCAGAAGGAATGCTCGGGTTGGGCGGGATGATGTCATTTCAGGAACTCCGAAAAATATATCTAGTATTTTTCATATACAGGTTGGCGCCGGGGTGACCTGATATGAATCAAACCGTTGCGAATATCGATATCTGGGCCGACAGTCCGCCCTTGCTTCGCGGCTGACAGCGGGCAGTCCGCCGATGGCCGCAAACGGCATGTTCGCAGGCCCACCAAGCAGGAAACGCCGCCCGGTGTCCCGCGCGGCGTTTCCTTGTTCCGTGACAAGCTGTCCTAGCTGGCGCGGCGACGCCGCCCGCCGGCGCGACCGCCCCGGCCCCGGGCCTCTTCCCCCGGCTTCAGGGGCGCCTTGTTGAAACGAATCCACGCCGCCCCGCCGTCGTCCTGGTTCATCAGGAAGTTGGCGGCACGGATCGCCTCCATCTCCTTGCCCGCGCGCGGCTTGGTCGAGCCCAGGCCGAACATCTGGCAGAACGTCTCGTCGTCCATCTCGGGCGGCAGCGTGATGCCGGCGGCGGCGACCTCGGCCTTCTTGGCCTCGATTTCCGCGGCCCGCACCGGCAGTGCCACCGGGTTCATGATGGCGCTGGTCATCCCCGTGGCCATGGCCATGGGCAAAAAGGCGTTGTTGATGCCGTGCCGGTTGGGCAAGCCGAAGGAAATGTTCGACGCACCACAGGTGGTGTTCACGCCCAGCTCGTCGCGCAGACGGCGCACCAACGTGAAGACCTGCAACCCGGCGGTGCCCATGGCGCCGATCGGCATGACCAGCGGATCGACCACGATGTCATGGGCAGGGATACCGTAATCGGCAGCCCGTTCGACGATCTTCTTTGCCACGGCGAAGCGGACCTCGGGGTCCTCGGAGATGCCGGTATCGTCGTTCGAGATCGCCACGACCGGCACGTTGTATTTCTTGACCAGCGGCAACACCATTTCCAGCCGCTCTTCCTCGCCCGTGACCGAGTTGAGCAGGGGGCGCCCCTCGGCGGTGGCCAGGCCGTTTTCCAGCGCACCGGGCACGGAACTGTCGATGCACAGCGGCACGTCCACGATCTTCTGCACCACCTCGACGAGCTGGGTCATCAACGTCGGCTCGACGAAGTTGTTGTCGGCATAGCGCGGGTCCTCGGCCATCTTGTTGGTGAAAACCGCGCCCGAGTTGATGTCCAGCACCGTGGCTCCGGCCGCGACCTGGGCGATGGCATCGGCCTCGACCCGGCTGAAATCGTTTTGTTCCAGTTCGGCGGCCAGGATCTTGCGCCCGGTGGGATTGATGCGCTCGCCGATCACGCAGAACGGTTCGTCAAAGCCGATAACGGCCGTCTTGGTCTTCGATTCGACAACGGTGCGGGTCATGATCGGTCCTTAGGATTGAGAAGCTGGGACGGCAGAGGCGCCGCCGTGGTCGATGGCCCATTGGGCGCTGGTCTTGATGCCGCCCAGCGGGAAGAAATGGACATTGGTGACGTTGAAATCGGGGTTGGCGGCCTTGTGGGCGGCCAGCCGGGTCACGACCTCGGTGGGCTCGAACGGCAGCAGCAGCTTTGAGACATCCTTGGCCCGCTTCTGCAGCACCCGGATCGAGGGCCCCACGCCGCAGGCCATGGCAAACTTGATCATGGTCTGCAGCTTGGCCGGCCCCGCGATCCCGATGTGGATGGGCAGGTCGATACCCCCGGCCTTGAGGCTGTCAGCCCAGTCGATGATCGGCTGCGCCTCGAAGGCGAACTGCGTGGCGATGGCCATCTTCGCATCCGTCGTCTCGGAAAAGCGCTGCTTCCAGCGCAGGGCCGCGTCGACATTGGCATTGCCCCCCTTGGGGTCGATGTCCTTGTTGCCCTCGGGGTGGCCGGCCACGTGCAGGCGCTTGAAATCGCCGAAGAGGCCAGTGTCCAGCAGTTGCATGGAACTGTCGAAATCGCCATGGGGCCTGTCAACGCCACCGGCCAGCATCAGCGCCTGGTCGACGCCCGCCTCGCCCTGGTACCGGGTGATCCAGTCTTGCAGCATGGCGCGGTCCTTGATGATACGCGCCGGGAAATGCGGCATCACCGGGTAGCCCTCGCGCGCCAGGCGCCGGGCGGTTGCGACCATGTCCTCGATCGGGGTGCCCTCGATATGGGCGATATAGACGCGGCTGCCCGCGGGCAGCCAGTCGCGGAAATTCTCCACTTTCTCGGCGGTGCGCGGCATCACCTCGATCGAGTAATCTTCCAGGAACGCCTCGACACGCGGATCGACCTTCTGCCCCTGGACGGGGCCGGCTTCGGCGGGTTTCTTCTTGAACTGCAACAGCGCCATGAGAGCCTCCTTCAGGCGGGAAACGGGGAGTGGGCCGGTCACGCGCGGCCGTGGTTTTCGATGAGGGCCTTGAGCCGGGCCGTGTCGAACTCGGTCTCGATCCGTGCCGCCTCGTCACGGGCCACCCGCGCTGCATCACCCTCGATCGTGTAGGGGGTCCCGCGGTGCCACTCGGCCAGGTAATCGTCAGTCTCGGCAGCGCCGGATTTCATCGCGGCGCGGTCGATGGCCTGCTCGAAACGCTCGCTCAGCGGCAGTTTCGACGCCCGGCGCCCCTTGCCGACGATGACCTGTGCCGGAATGTCCCGCCAATAAACGATGGTGACCTCGGCCATCTGCGCGATTCCCTCTCGCTGGGGTGGTTTTCCCTTTCCTATCCCCCTGCGCCCCATATGCGGCGCTTGTTTTCGACATGAAACCCCCGCTGAACGACGCCGTCTGATCAATCCGTCGCCAAACGGACCCGCCGCGCGGCAGACACCTGCCCTGCACGCGCGGCGGGAGGCTTGCGCATGTCACTCCGCAGCCCTACCTTGAGACCAACTCGAAATCGGAGGGCGTGACGATGGCGCCCAAGCGTCCCAATGGTGCGGGCGCTGTCCCGTACCCGGTCGAAAGCCCCGCGCCGACCCCGCCCGATCCGTCAGAGCTCTATGCAGCCCTGGATCTGGGCACAAACAGCTGTCGAATGCTGATTGCCCAGCCAAGGGGCAGCCAGTTCGACGTGATCGACAGTTTCTCGAAGTCCGTCCAGCTTGGGCAGGGCCTCGAGTCGAGCGGGAAACTCTCGCGCGCGTCGATCTGGCGCACGATCAATGCCATGCGCGTCTGCCGGCAGAAGCTCCAGCGGCACAAGGTCCGCCGGATGCGTCTCGTCGCCACAGAGGCCTGCCGTCGGGCCACCAACTCGCGCCAGTTCATCAAGCAGGTCCGCCGCGAGACCGGCCTGCGGCTGGACATCATCCAGCCCGAGGAAGAGGCCCGCCTGGCCGTGATCTCCTGCGCGCCCCTGGTTTCCAGCAGGACGGAACAGCTGCTGGTTGTCGACATCGGCGGCGGCTCGACGGAGTTGGTCTGGATCGACCTGACCAAGGTGCCCCCGCGCGACCGGCCCCGCGCCATCATGCGGCTGCATTCGGGGTTCCGCCAGACCGAGGGCCCAGTCCCGGCCGCCAATGTCGTGGACTGGATCTCGGTGCCGCTGGGCGTTGCCACGCTGCGCGACCAATTCTCGGACGTGGAGGACGATTCGGCCCGTTTCGCGCTGATGAGCTGGTATTTCGAGGAATCGCTCGAGAAATTCGCACCCTCGACCCTGGAACAATCGCGCGAAGGGTTCCAGATCATCGGCACCAGCGGCACGGTCACGACGGTGGCGGCCAGTCACCTGGGCCTGCGCCGCTACGACCGTACCAAGGTCGACGGGTTGCGGATGAGCTCCGACGAGATCGATTCGGTGATCCGGCGGTACCTGTCGCTGGGTCCCGAGGGACGGCGCAGCGATCCGCGCATCGGCAAGGACCGCCAAGCCCTGATCATGTCCGGCTCGGCGATCCTGCAGGCGCTGATGCGGCTCTGGCCCACCGACCGGCTGTCGGTGGCCGACCGCGGCCTGCGTGAGGGGTTGCTCTATCAGCAGATGAGCCTTGATGGGGTGCTCGACGAGGCCCCCTACTGAAGGCGGGCAGCCGCCCGGCGCGGCCGGGCGTCTTGTGGTCGAACCTGTGAAGGGCGGTCAGCGGTGGCGGCGTCCGCCGCTTTCCAGCTCCGGCTGCGGCCGCTGATCCCAGAGCGCGACCAGCGCCCTGCGCAGCACGTGCACGTCACCACCCAACCCGAGGAACCGCACCCCCTGCGCGGCCAGGCCGTCAAACTCGGCGGCGTCGAAGGTGATCGTTCCGGCGAACTTGCCTGCGTCATCGGCAGCCGCGTAGGCCCGCGCGATGGCCGCCTGCACCTCCGGATGGTGCGGCGCGCCGACATGACCCATATCCGCCGAGAGGTCCGCTGGCCCGACGAAGAGCCCGTCCACACCCTCCACGGCGGCGATCTCGGCCACGTTGGCCACGGCCTCGGCACTTTCGATCTGCACGAACAGGCAGATCTCGTCGTTGGCGGAGGTGACGTAGTCGACGATCTCGCCATAGCCCGAGGCACGGCTCAGAACCGCGCCCATGCCGCGCACGCCCTGCCCCGGATAGCGGACCGCCGCCGCGACCTGCCGGGCTTGATCGGCGCTGTTGACCATGGGCACCACCAGCGTCTGGACCCCGAGGTCCAGCACCTGCTTGAGGATCCAGTCCTCGCCGTAGGGCACGCGTACCACGGGCTGGGCCCGGGTGCCGGCCAGCGACTGGAGCTGGGCCATGATGGTTGTCAGGGTGTTGGGCCCGTGTTCGGCATCGATCAGGCACCAATCGAACCCCGCGTTGCCCGCCAGTTCCGCGCCGACGGGGCTTGCCATGGCCAGCCAGAGGCCGGATTGCATCTCGCCCCGGGTCAGGGCGGCCTTCAAGGTGTTGCGCGGCGCGGGCATGGGACGGTCTCCTTCGCGGGGAACAGTGCGGCAAGCCGCCGCGGACAGCAAGTCAATGCAGACGGTCGAGCACCGCGCGCGCCGCGCGCAGGCCCGGGGGCTCGGCGCCCCGTCCCAGGCGCTCCATCGTCAGGTCAAGCGCCTGCAATTGCGCGCCCGGCGCGGCCCGGACCGCGCGCAGGCCCTCGGCGATCCGCTCGGGGCGGCAGGCCTTGCCGATGAATTCCGGCACCACGCGGGTCTCGGACACCAGGTTGACCAGCGTCACCGTGTCGGTGCGCAGCAGTCGCGCGATGATCTGGCGGCTGAGCCATGCCATGTCATAGGCGATCACCATGGGCGTGCGCGCCGCCGCCAGTTCCAGCGAGACAGTGCCGGATGCTGCCAGCGCCAGGTCGGCACTGGCCATGGCAACCAGCCTCTCCCGCGCTGCCCTGCCCGCCGACAGCCCGGCGCCATCGAAGACCACGCCGCCGATCCCCGAAAAACGCGCTGCAACCGTGTCGCGCAGGTGCGGCAGGGTCGGCAGGACCACCTGCATTCCCTCCAGCCCCGCCAGCGCATGGGCGGAGACGAATGGTGACGCCAGCCGCTCCACCTCGGACCGGCGCGACCCGGGCAGGACCATCAGGGTCTCGCGCCCGGCCTCCAGCCCGTGACGGGCGCGGAAATCGTCGATCTCGTCCCCGGTCACGGGCGGCTCGGTGGCGATGGGGTGGCCCACGAAATCGCAGTCCATGCCCGCGGCTTCCATGTAGGGCGGCTCGAAGGGAAACAGCGCCAGCACCTGGTCGATCACCCCCGCCATCCTGTCGGCCCGCCCGGGCCGCCAGGCCCAAACCGTGGGCGCGACGTAATGCACCGTCCGAATGTCGGACCCTGCCTTGACCAGCCGCGCCACCCTCAGGCAGAAATCGGGGCTGTCGATGCCGATCACCACATCGGGCCGCGCGGCGATGGCAGCCTTGGCCGTCTGCCGGATGCGGCGCTTGAGGTGACGGTATTTCGGCAGGATCTCGGCCAGCCCCATCACCGACAGCTCTTCCATGGGAAAGAGGCTTTCCAGCCCCTCGGCCTGCATCATCGGGCCACCGACGCCCTCGAAACGCGCACCGGGCGCCAGCGTCTTCAGCCCCGCCAGAAGCGCCCCGCCCAACCGATCGCCCGACGGTTCGCCCGCGATGACAAAGACCTTCACGGCGCCACCCGCAGGAACAGCCCCGCCTCGGCCAGCGTGGCGATGACGCGCGGCCGGTCGAGGACCATGACCCCTCCGGCCTGAAGCTGGATGCCCACCAATCCGGCGCGCACCGCCTGGACGGCGGTGTCGGGACCGATCAGGGGCATGTCCGCGCGCAGCTCCTGGCCCGGTTTCGCGGCCTTGAACAGCACCCCGCCGGCCGGATCGGAGCGTGGTGCCTGCTGGCCCGTGAACCAGTCGGCCACGCTGGTGAACGGGGTAGCCAGCGTATCCCAGGCATCCGGGTCCTGCGGCGGCATCGGCGTCCCGGTGGCCAGGTCGGCCAGCATCGCGGCCGTGCCGCGATCATCCTCGCGCGCGATCACCTGTCCGCCGGCCACCACCACCGCCTGGCCTGCATCCGCCCGGCCCATCTGCGCCAGGGCGGTGCGAGCGGCCGCGGCATCGGCCTCCAATCCGCCGGGCAGGCTCCCACAGAGAAGACCCCCGGGGGGCAGCAAGTCCGGGTCGATCTGGTGGGCGCCCACCACCGCAAGGCCATGTTCCTCGATGATCGCGATGATCTCGCGCAGGGCACCGTCGTCGCCAAGCGCCATGGCCGCCGTCAGTCGTGGCACCAACGGCGCGGTTGACGGGTCGATGCGCGCGGGGTCCACCTCGGGGCGGCGCACGGCCCCGGCCAGGCAGATCTGCGTCACGCCCCTGTCCACCAGCGTCTCCAGGAATCGGCCCAGGGTTTCGAGCCGGAAGGTCAGGCGCGGGAAATCAGGCCCGACCTCGGAGGGAAACTGCTCCATCTCGCAGATCAGCGGCATCGCGCCCCGGTCTGCCAGGACCCGGGCCAGGTGGGGCGGCAACCCGCCCTGCCCTGCGACCAGCGCCAGCATCAGGGCGTCAGGAAGTTGCGGTCGCTTTCGCCCAGGATGAAGGCGACCATCTCGGTCACGTAGGCGCTGTCGCTTTCCTCGGACAGGCGCCGGGCGCGGTCCATGAAGCTGCCCTCGCCATCACGTAGCGTCTGGAAGGCCGCGCGCAGGGCTGTAATATCGTCGCGCTTCACCCCCTTGCGCTTGAGCCCCACCAGGTTGAGCCCGTCCAGTTCGCCCCGCGGCCCCTGCACAAGGCCGTGCGGAATCACGTCGTTCGTGACCATGGAAAGCGCACCGATGATCGCGCCCTTGCCGATGCGCACGAATTGGTGAACGCCGCACAGCCCGCCCACGATCACGTCATCCTCGATGACGACATGCCCGGCGATGGCGCTCTGGTTGACGATGATGACATTGTCGCCGACCTGTGCGTCATGGGCGATATGGCAGCCCGCCATGAACAGGCCGTCGTCACCGACGCGGGTGATGCCGCCGCCGCCCGCGGTGCCGGGGTTCATCGTGACATGTTCGCGAATGCGGTTGCGCGCGCCGATGCGCAGCTTGGTGTCCTCGCCGCCGAACTTGAGGTCCTGGGGGATTTCGCCGATCACCGAGAAGGGAAAGACGGTGGTGTCCTCGCCGATGTGGGTGTCACCGGTGACGACGACATGGGATTTCAGCTCGGCGCCCGCGCCCAGCCGGACCCGTGGCCCGACAAGGCAGAACGGCCCGACCCGGCAGCCGTCGGCAAGTTCGGCACCGGGCTCGATGATGGCGCTGGGATGAATTTCCACACTCACCCGGACATGTCCATCATGGCTGTGAAATCGGCCTCGGCGGCCATCTCGTCCTCGACGGTGGCGCGCCCCCGGAACTTCCAGACCTTGCCGCCGGGCTTGCCGCGCAGGGTTTCGACCCGCATTTCCAGCACGTCGCCCGGAACCACCTTGCGGCGGAATTTGCCGTTGTCGATACCCATGAAATAGATCAGCATGTTCTTGTCGGCCAGGCCCATCGTGGTGCCGACCATGACGGCGGCGGTCTGGGCCATGGCCTCGATGATGGTCACGCCCGGCATGATCGGGGTGCCGGGGAAATGGCCCTGGAAATGCGGCTCGTTCATGGTGACGTTCTTGAGGCCGCGCGCCGAGGAGGTGCCGTCGATATCCTCTACCCTGTCCACCAGCAGGAAGGGGTAGCGATGCGGCAGGATACGCTGGATAAGCTGGATGTCGGCGGATGTGACGGGCTCTGTCATGGAAACTCCTGCGGGATGGCCGGACAGGGGGTAGCAACTGGACTTGGCGGGGGCAAGCGGGCTCAGTCCTGCCGGAAGGCGGCGCCATCGCCGATCTGCGCATCGATGCGCGCAATGGCGGCCTCGGTTATGTCGATCCGGTCAAGCGACAGCAGAACCGACTGCTGGTGCATGATGACCGAAGCTCCCCGGTCTGTCAGGATCTCGCCCAGGATGGGCTGGATCACGCGCACGAATTCGTCCTGGGCACTGGCCAGACTGTCCTCGATCGCGGCTTCCTTGGCGTCCTGTGCATCGCGGATGCCGCGCGCCTTCTCGTCGAATTCGGCGGCCTCCTCTCGAAAGACCTCCGGGGCCATGTCCGGACGGCGCTCGGTCAGCTCAAGTTCCTCCGCGCGCAGGTCCTCGGCGATGTTGCGGTTCTCGTTGGCAAGGGCCCGGCGCTCGGCGTTGTAGTCGGAGACCACCGCCTTGCCGAATTCGGACTCCTGGAACAGGCTTTCCAGGTCGATGGTCAGGATCGGCGTATCCGCGGTGGCAACGGGGAAATCGCCGCCAGCTGGCCCCTGGGGAACGTCCTGTGCGGCCGCGGCCTGTCCCAGAATCCCCGCCAGCACGAGTACAACCAGCAAACGCCCGGGGCGGGCCATCAGAACTCCGTCGAGATGGTCAGGTCGAAGCCTTGGGTCTTGTCGCGGGGCTGCACGTCGATCGGTTCGGAGAAGTTGAAGCGCAGCGGCCCGATGGGCGTGGTCCAGAAGATCGAGACGCCGGCAATGGTCCGGGGCGTGTAGTCGTTGTACTCCACGGTCCCGCCCGTTGGACGCCCGATGTCCCAGACCGACCCGTGGTCAAGAAAGACGCCCCCGGAAATCCCGTATTCCTCGGGCAGGCCGAGGGGGAATTCAGCCTCCAGCCGCGCAACGGCATAATAATTGCCACCGAGAGCCTCGTCGCCATCAGCCTCAGACGTCCGCGGACCGATCCCGCCGGGTTCGAAGCCGCGCATGACCCGGCTGCCCAGGAAGTAGCGGTCGGTGATGCGGCTCTGGCCGTCGTTGTAAGCCAGCGCCCCGCCCTCGATGGTGGCGCGCAGTGTGACCTCTTCGTTGAGCACAAGCGCCTGCGCCGTCGCCCGCGCCGAGGTCTTGACGAAGGTGTTGTCGCCAAAGCCGACCTGCTGGCCAAAGCGCAGCAGCACACCGGCCGTCGGGTTAAGCCCGGTGCGGCGGGTGTCGAAGCTGTAGGTATAGCCCACGCTGTTGGTGCCAACCGCGCCCTCGTCGCTGGTGATGAGCGTCGAGGTCGAGTCGATATTGAACAGGTCGGTGTAGTCGTACTCGTAATAGACCGTCAGGCGGCCGTTCTCACTGACCGGGAAGTTCAGCGAGGGACGCAGGCCAAAATTCCGGGTGTCATAGAGCGTCGAGCCCTCGTTGTCGCTCTGGCGGTAGTTCACCGCGAAACCGAACCGCAGGTCACGGCCCAGCAGGCGCGGCTCCGTGAAATCGAGGCTCAGGTTCTGGGCATCCTGCGACCACTGGATGTCGAAGGCGAGGGCCTGTCCCCGGCCCAGCAGGTTGCGCTGGTTGTAGGAGGCCAGCAGCGAGAAGCCATTGTCGGTCGAGTAGTTGCCCCCGAACGACAGCGACCCGGTGGGGCCCTCGTCCACGTCCACGTCCACAACGACCTGGTCGGGCGCCGACCCTTCCCGCGCGTTCACGTCCACGTTGGAAAAGAAGCCCATGGCGCGGATACGCTCGGCACTCTGGCGGATCTGGCGGGGGTTGAAGGGATCGCCCTCCACCACCTCGAACTGCGACCGGATCACCCGGTCCAGCGTGGTGCTGTTGCCCTCGATGTCGATCCGTTCCACGAAAATCCGTTCGCCTCGCACCAGGACGAAATTCACGTCCAGCGTAAGGTCCCGGTCATTGCGCGAAATGCGCGGGTCCGCCCGGACAAGGGTCAATCCCTCGCGGATGGCCAGGCGTTCCAGCCGTGCGATGTCACGCTCGATCAGCGTGGGCGAATAAACGGCACCGCTGCGAAGGCGCAGGGCCTGTTCGAACATCCGCGGATCGGCCTCGGCCACCTCCGAGGTCACCTGAACGTCGCCCATGCGGAACTTCTGGCCTTCCTGCACGTTGAAGGTGATCAAGTAGGCATCGCGGGCCCGGGTCAGCGCCACGTCGACGTTGAGCACCTCGAAATCGACGTAACCGCGCGACCGGTAGAAATCGGTCAGGACCTGACGGTCGAACTCGATTCGGTCGGCAATGAAGGTATCGTTCTGGATGATCGCGCGCAGCAGGCCCGCCTGCTTGGTTTCCAGGACCCGACGCAGGCGCCGGTCGGAGTAGGTGCGGTTGCCCACGAAGCTGATGCGTTCCACCTCGCTGACGCCGCCCTCGAATATCTCGAACACCAGATCGACACGGTTGTCGCTGCGTTCGATGATGCGGGGCGTGACGCTGGCGTTGATACGCCCCTGCTCTACATAGGCCTGGACGAGCCTCGCCGTGTCCGCCTCGGCCTGCGCGGGCGAATACACCCGGCGCGGCTGGCTGCGCACCCTCGGCCCCAGTTCGTCGTCGCTGAGCCGCGAATTACCCTCGAAACTGATGCGGTTGACGGTGGGATTCTCGTCGACGGAGATAACGAGGGTCCCGCCGCGCGGGGTGACCGAGACGGTCTCGAAAAGGCCGGTTTCGCGAATGCGCTGCGCTGCGGCGTTCACCGCGCCGGCCGAGACGGTCTCGCCCTGGTCAAAGCCGAGGTAACTGAGGATCGTGGCCGTCTCGATGCGCTGGTTACCCTGCACCTGCACGTTGGAAAAGCTGTAGCTCTGGGCCCGGGCCATGCCCGCTGGCAGCGCCAGGATCACCACGAGGAAAAGAAAGGCGAAAGCCCGGATCGGTCCTCGGCAAGACCCGAGGACACGGTTGGGCGCGGGCGCGGCAATACTGCTCATTCAACTAGCTCGTTCAGACATCCCAGATACCAACGGTCTATCCCCCGGCATCGGCCTTGTCAAAGCAACGATGTCAAAGCGACGGTGTGCCCTGCCCCGATAACGCCGCGAGGGCCGTGCCCGTGGGCACGACCCGGTTGTAAAGGTTGCAGTCGGTCTGTCGGACGGGCGTTGCCGGGCCGGGCCTCGCAGGACGCGCGCGGTCCAGGCTAAAGCGTGCTGCCCAGCCACGCCCCGAAGAGCAGCGCCGCAAAGAGCGTGCCGAGATAGAGCAACCGATCCCAGTTGAGATCGAGCAGCAGGAAAACCCCGCGATATCCGGCTGTGAGCGTCTGCATGGGTTACCTCCTTTCGGATCAGGTCCCCGGCAGGCTCTACGCCAAATGTGTCCGAATGAGGGCAGGCCGGTGGAATGTCAGGGGCACAGGAACAGGTCGTTGGCGATCGCGAAGAGCATCAGGGTGCCAATCAAGGACAACCCGATCGCCATGAGAATGCGCAACGCCCCGTCGCTGGGCGGCTTGCCGGTCACGGCTTCCCAGGCATGGAACACCAGGTGGCCGCCATCCAGCACCGGGATCGGGAACAGGTTCAGAAGCCCGATCGCGGTGGACATCACCGCGATGAAGGTAATGAAGGATTCCGCCCCCTGGCTGGCCATGGAACCGGCCGTCTCGGCGATGCCCACCGGGCCCGACAGGTTACAGGTGGAAATCGCCCCCGACAGGATGTGCCACAGCCCGTTCAGCGACTGCACGATGATGAACCAGACCTGCTGCGCGCCAAGTTTCATGGCTTCCCACAGGCCCACGGTCATGGTTTGCGGTTCGAAGAAGAGCCCGCCGTTGCCGATGCCCATCTTGGGCTCGTCGCGCATCGAGCCGTCCTCCTGCGGGATGGCGACCATGCGCGGGGTCAGGATCTCCTCGCGAACCGCGCCGTCGCGCCAGACCGACAGGGTGATCGGCTCGGCCCCGATGGCGTTCACCACATCGACCATGTCCATGAAGCTGTAGACCGGGGTCCCGTTCATCGACAGGATCAGGTCGCCGATGCGCAGCCCGGAATCGTCGGCAGCCGAACGCGGCGTGATCGACTGCACTCGCGAGGGGGCCGGGTGCGGGCCGCGCAGGGTCATGCGGGTGCCATCCCGCACGACCTCGTAGTCCAGCACCGGGGCCGAGGGCAGCGCGTCGAGCGCGGCGCCGAAGCCCTCGGGATAGTTGAGCGGCTCGCCTTCGATCCGCAAGATGGTGTCGCCGGTTTCCAGTTCCATGGCGCGGCTTTCAGGCCAGTCGGGCACGCTGGACACGGTCAGCGGGGTCATCGGCTGGCCCAGCGAGACCAGCAGCCCCGCGAAGATGACGAAGGACAGGATGAAGTTGAAGATCGGCCCCGCGGCCACCGTGACCGCGCGTGCCCAGAGTGGCGCACCCAGCATGGTGTTGCGGGCCATTTCGGTCTCGCCGTCGCCGCCCACGCTCGCGGCGTTGCCATCGCCCAGGAACTTGACGTAACCGCCCAGCGGCAGGGCGGCCAGTTGCCAACGGGTGCCGCGCCGGTCCGTGCGCGACCAGATCACCGGGCCGAAGCCGATGGAAAAGACCTCGGCCTCGATCCCCGACCAGCGGCCGACGATGTAGTGGCCGTATTCATGGATCGCGACGATGACCGAAAGGGCCAGCACGAAGGCCAGGATGGTCAGGACAGGGCCGCCGAAATTCGGAATGAAATTGATGAAGTCCACGTGTCAGGCTCTTTTCTGCTCGATCCAGTCGCGGGCGCTGCGGCGGGCCAGCGCGTCCGCCTGCTGTACGCTATCTAAGCTAATCGTGACATTTTGCAGCCCCTCGCGGGACAAAGTATCGTCAAGCACCGCCTCGACAACGCGCGCCATGTCGAGAAACCCGATCTCGCCCGCCATGAACCCGTCCAGTGCGGCTTCCTTGGCCGCGTTGAAAAGCGCTCCGGCCAGCCCGCCCTGCTTCATCACCCGGTGGGCCAGCGACAGCGCCGGATAACGCGCCGGATCGGCCGCGCGAAAATTCAGCTGGCCGATGCGGGCAAGGTCCAGCCGCTCGACCGGGACCGGGCCGCGCCGGGGCCAGTGCAGTGCATAGCCAATGGCATGGCGCATGTCCGGCGGGCCGACGTGGGCCATCAGCCCCCCGTCCGTGAAGCCAACCAGCGCATGAACCAGGCTTTCGGGATGGACAATGGCCTCGATACGATCAGGCGCGATGCCAAAGAATTCATGTGTTTCAATAAGCTCCATTGCCTTGTTGAACATCGATGCGCTGTCGATGGTGATCCGCTGGCCCATGTCCCAGTTCGGGTGGCTGGAGGCCTCGGCCACGGTGACATGGGCAAGATCCGTCAGCGGACGGTCCCGGAAGGCGCCGCCGCTGGCGGTGATGATGACCCGTTCGACCGTGGCGATGTCCTCGCCCACCAGCGCCTGGAAAATGGCGGAATGCTCGCTGTCCACGGGCAGGACAGTCGCGCCGTGGCGCGCCGCCTGCCCCAACAGCAGAGGCCCCGCCGTGACCAGCGATTCCTTGTTAGCGAGCGCCAGCGTGCCGCCCTGTTTCAGCGCCTCCAGCCCCGGCGGCAGGCCAGCGGCCCCGACGATGGCCGACATGATCCAGTCGGCGGGCCGTGCGGCGGCCTCGGAAATGGCCCCTGCCCCGGCGGCGGCCGCGACCCCTGTTCCGGCCAGCGCGGCCCGCAGGTCCGTCAGTCGCGCGGGATCTGCCGTTACCGCGATCTCGGCGCCGAATTCCAGCGCGTCGGCGGCCAGCAGGGCGATGTTCTGCCCGCCGGTCAGCGCCACGACCCGGTAGGCCCCGGGCGCGCGGCGCACAAGGTCGAGCGTCGATTGCCCGATCGACCCGGTCGCGCCCAGGATGCTGATCCGCCTCATGGCGCAGTCCCTGGCAGGCCCGTCAGCCCGGCCACCAGCAACAGCGCCAGGGCGGCCCCCAGAAGCGCATCGAACCGATCGAAGAGCCCGCCATGGCCGGGAATCAGGGCCGAGCTGTCCTTGACCCCCTGCCGCCGCTTGAAGGCGCTTTCGGCGATGTCGCCCATCTGCCCCGCCAGGCTGAGCAGTACCGACAACAGAACGATCCAAGGCCCCGCAGCGGTGAGCACCGCGAAAAATGCCCCGATTCCCCCGGCGGCGGCCCAGCCCGCCACGGTGCCCGCCCAGGTCTTCTTGGGGCTGACCGCGGGCCAGAATTTTGGTCCGCCAAGCGCCTTGCCCGCGAAATAGCCCGCGACGTCGGTGACCACCACGAGCCCCACCAGCCAGAGCAGCCATGTCACCCCGTAGTCCAGACGGACATGGGCCAGCCCCCATCCTGCCACCTGGATCGAAAGGGCAAAGACGGCAAATGTAAGCCTCTCGCGCGGCAGGACCAGAATCCCGACCAGCGGCGCCACGAGGAAAAGCGGCAGGAACTCGCGCGTTTCCGGCCCGCCGAAAACCTGCGCGGCCATCACCGAGGCAACCCCCGCGGCCAGCAGCATCCCGGAAACGGGTGATGAGCCGCGGATCATGATCCAGCATTCCCAGACCATCACGGCTGTGACGAAGATCACCAGCATCTGGAACCAGACCCCGCCCAGCAGGATAGCACCAATACCGACGACGCCCATGGCGAGCCCGGACCAGACCCGCGCGGAGAGGTCCCCCCATTTTCCGGGCATCTCGGGCGGCGGAACCTTCACCGGGTCAGGCCCTGACCGCCCCGAAGCGTCGGTCGCGCGTCTTGTAACCGGCCAAGACGCGCGTGAACTCGGCCGGGGTGAAATCGGGCCAGAGCGTGTCGATGAACTCGTATTCCGAATAGGCCGACTGCCAGAGCAGGAAGTTCGAGATGCGCGCCTCGCCGCTGGTTCGGATCACCAGGTCGGGATCTGGCAGGAAACAGGTGTCGAGGTAACGCGGCAGGGTCTCGTCGCCCACATCCTTGGGCGACAGCCGCCCGGCGGCCACGTCATGGGCCAGGCGGCGGGTGGCCCGGGCCACCTCGTCGCGGCCGCCGTAGTTGATTGCCACGGTCAGATGAACCCGGTCGTTGGTCGCGGTCAGCAACTCCAGCTCGTCCATCAGCGCGACGAGCTTGTCGTCCAGCCGGACCCGGTCGCCGATGAAGCGCACGCGCACGCCGTTGCGCAGCAGGTCCATCGCCTCGCGCTCGATGTAGCGGCGGAACAGCTTCATCAGCCCGGCGACTTCGGCCTGGGTGCGTTTCCAGTTCTCCGTGGAGAAGGCGAAGATCGTCAGATACTTGACGTTGTTGTCCGGGCAGGCCTCGACGATCTCGCGCACGCGCCGGGCACCCGCCTGGTGACCGAAGAGCCGCGGCCGGCCCCGCATCTGTGCCCAGCGGCCATTGCCGTCCATGATGATGGCCACGTGGCGCGGTCCGTTGGTTTCTATCTGCCTGCCCATCCGGGGCCTCCGTTCATTGCACTGGAAATGCACCGCGGGGCGGGCATCGCGGCCCGCGTTCACCCGGCATTCCGCCGGAGGGCGCTGTCAGCTGGCACCGCCCCTGCCATGGCGGGGCAAGCCCCATGGATATCATTGGGTCCGCCCCATGCGTCGGCAAGATGATCCGGCGGCCCATTTCCCCGGCATCCGGATCAAACCTGCATGATCTCCGACTGCTTGTGCTCCAGCGCCTCGTCCACCTGCTTGATGTATTTGTCCGTCATCTCCTGTACTTCCTGTTCCCAGAACTTCTGATCGTCCTCGGACAGGCCATCGGCCTTGGCCTTCTTGATCCGATCCATGCCGTCGCGTCGCACGTTGCGGATCGAGACGCGGGCATTCTCGGCATAGGTCCCCGCGACCTTGCCCAACTCGCGGCGGCGTTCCTCGTTCAGTTCGGGGATGGGCAGCATGATGATCGTGCCGTTCATCTGGGGATTGATGCCCAGCCCGCTTTCGCGGATGGCCTTGTCGACCTTGTTGACAAGCGACTTGTCCCAGACGTTGACGGTGACCATGCGCGCCTCGGGCACGTTCACGGTGCCCACCTGGTTGATCGGGGTCATCTGGCCATAGGCTTCGACCTGGACAGGCTCCAGCATCGAGGCGGAGGCCCGGCCCGTGCGCAGCGACGCGAACTCCGTGCGCAGGTTGGCGATCGCCCCTTCCATGCGGCGGGTGAGATCGTCGGTATCGAGGATGAAATCGTCTGACATGAAGCTGCTCTCGGTCTTGAATTTGCCCCCGCTATACAGGCATTGGCGGGGCTTTGTATAGTCAAAGGGGCGGCGAAATCCCGGCCGCGCCGGGCCGTTTCACGGCACCGCGCCTAGCCGCCGACCCTGGTGCACTTGCCTTCGCCCGCCAGGATTCCCCTGAAGCCGCCAGGTTCGTCGAGCGAGAAGACGATGATGGGCAGGTTGTTGTCGCGCGCAAGCGCGATGGCGCTGGCATCCATCACGCCCAGGTGCTTTTGCAGCACCTCGTCATAGGACACATGGGCATAGCGCACCGCGTCATCGTATTTCACCGGGTCCTTGTCGTAGACCCCGTCGACCTTGGTGCCCTTGAAGATCGCTTCGCAATTCATCTCGTTGGCACGCAGGGTCGCGGCGGTATCAGTGGTGAAATAGGGGTTTCCGGTCCCGGCCGCGAAGATGCAGACGCGTTTCTTCTCCAGGTGGCGCACGGCGCGACGGCGGATGTAGGGCTCGGCCACCTCGTCCATCCGGATGGCCGAGATCACCCGGGTGAAGACCCCCAGCCCCTCGAGCGCGGACTGCATGGCAAGGGCATTCATCACCGTGGCCAGCATCCCCATGTAGTCGGCGGTTGTGCGTTCCATGCCCTGGGCGCTGCCCTGCAATCCGCGAAAGACGTTGCCGCCCCCGATCACCATGCAGATCTCGACGCCCATGTCGTGGACCGACTGCACCTCGCGGGCAATGCGCTCGACCGTGGGCGGATGCAGGCCGTAGGCCTGATCGCCCATCAGGGCCTCTCCCGAGATCTTCAGAAGGACCCTCTTGAACGTCGTCTCCTGGGTGTCTGACATCGGGGTCCCCTGCAATTGCTTTTCGTCGGCGCCAAAATGTCGGAAAACCCCGACCTGTGCAATGGCAGGGCCGGCGGAAAGTGATGCTTGACCTCTCGACCATAGACCCGGCACGCCCGGTGCTGATCCATGGCCCGACGGCCAGCGGCAAGTCCGCGCTGGCGCTGCGCATCGCAAAGGCGCAGGGCGGGGTGATCGTCAATGCTGACGCGCTGCAGGTCTACCGGGGCTGGCCGCTGCTTTCGGCGCAACCGGGCGCGGCCGAGCGCGCCCGCGCGCGGCATGCGCTTTACGGTCACCTGCCCCATGACGCCACCTATTCGGCGGGTGACTGGTTGCGCGATGTCGCGCCCTTGCTCGATGGGCCGGACCGCCCGATCATCGTTGGCGGCACCGGGCTCTACTTTATGGCGCTGACCGAGGGGCTGGCCGAAATCCCCCCGACTCCGCCCGAGGTGCGGCAGGTCGGCGATGCGCTGCCGCTGGATGCCCTTGTTGCAGCGCTGGATGACGCGACCCGCGCCGGGCTGGACCTGCGCAACCGCGCCCGGGTCCAGCGCGCCTGGGAAGTGCAGCAGGCCACGGGCCAGTCGATCCGGGCCTGGCAGGCCGCGACCCCGCCGCCGCTGCTGTCCGTCGGGCAGGCGACGCCGCTGGTGCTCGCTCCGCAAACCGACTGGCTCAACGCGCGCATCGAGGCGCGGTTCGACCGGATGCTCGCCACCGGCGCGCTGGATGAGGCCCGCGCCATGCAAGCGCACTGGGACCCGGCACTGCAATCGGCGCGCACCATCGGCGCGGCCGAACTGATCGCGCACCTGCAAGGCGAGATCACGCTGCAGGAGGCGCAGGCGCGCGCCGTGATCGCCTCGCGTCGCTATGCAAAGCGCCAGCGCACTTGGGCCCGTTCGCGGCTGGGACACTGGCGCTGGGTGCCCCAGCCTGGGCCCGAGTAACCCACAGGTTGTCCACCTGGTTATCCACAGGTCTTCCAGTTTTTCTACAAATCTTTCGTTGATCGCTTCAGATTCACCGCCCATACTTGCCCAAATCGAACGATTTCGGGAAACAGCCATGTCGCTTGACGGCTCGAACCGGCTGGCGCTGACCGCCTTTGGCCACGCAAGCGCCCGCAGCAGGTGGCGCACAGAGGCCATGCGCAGCCATGACAGCGCCCGCCTGATCTTCGTTGCCAGGGGACAGGGGCGGATCACCGTTGCCGGGCTGACCAGCGGCTATGGACCCAACAACCTTATCTTCGTGCCCGCCCGGACCATGTACGGTTTCGAGGTGGGCGCCTCGGTTTTCGGTCAGATCGTCACGATCCCGCGGGCCATGATGACGGACTGGCCCGAAGAAAGCCGCCACCTGCGGCTGCGCGACGTCGCAGCCCAAAAGGCCCTGGCCACCCATCTGGACCACCTGGAACGAGAACTGCAGTCCGCCCTGCCCGGTGCGGAACGGGCCGCGCATCATCACCTGGGCCTGATATCGGTTTTCTTCGAACGCCAGCTGGCCGCCCAGGCCGATGACCTTGTCGACCGCCGCCACCAGAGCGCCGCCGCCCGCCTGGTTGCCGCCTATACCGACCTGGTCGAGCGCGACTTTCACGACCACAAGGGGGTTGCCGATTATGCCGCCGGTCTGGGCGTGACGCCAACCCACCTGACACGCTGCTGCAAGCAGACCTGCGGCAAGTCGGCACTCGACTTGCTGAATGACCGCATCCTCTACGAGGCCCGCGTGCTGCTGCGAGACAGCGACAGCCCCATTCGCGAAATCGCCAGGAGCCTGGGTTTCGGCTCGGCCGCCTATTTCACCCGCGCCTTCCAGGGCCGCACTGGCGAGACGCCTTCGGCCTTTCGCAAGGGCGGCGGCACGGGGGGCGGATCCGGCGCCGTAGCGGCCAACCCCGCGGCATCCGTCGGGCGCTTTGTGACTTGATGTCGCTTTCGGAACATGGGAACGTCGCAAATGGACATCGAAATGACGATTGCGGCAATTGACACACCCGAACGAAACCGTGCCGAATAAGGCCGGGAGGGACGAGGCCCGCCAATATAAAGCAATTACCCGGGCAGCGGCGCCAATGGCCGCGGCCCGGCACAAAAGAACATGAACGTGTCACAGGGAGACAAAGCATGACCAAAAAGACCCTTACCGGTGCACCGCTGCACCCGGCGGTGGCGACCTATGTCAAGGACGCCAAGGCCGGCAAGCTGTCGCGCCGCGAATTCATGGCGCGCACCACGGCACTCGGCGTCACCTCGGCCGCGGCCTACGGGCTGCTGGGCCTCGAACAACCGGCGCTGGCCGCCGGCCATGCCCAGCAGGGCGGCACGCTGCGCATGCAGATGGAGGTTCGCGCACTCAAGGATCCAAAGACCTTCGACTGGTCGCAGATCGCCTTTTTCGCCTCGGGCTGGCTGGAATACCTTGTCGAATACAACAATGACGGCTCGTTCCAGCCCATGCTTCTGGAAAGCTGGGAGATCAACGAGGACGCCACCGTCTACACGCTGAATGTCCGCCAGGGCGTCAAGTGGAACAACGGCGACGACTTCACCGCCGAGGACGTGGCGCGCAACATCGAAGGCTGGTGCGACCAGAACGTCGAGGGCAACTCCATGGCCGGGCGCTTCGCATCGCTGATCGACCCTGACACCGGCACCGCCCTCGATGGCGCCATCGAGGTCGTTGACAGCCACACTGTGCGCCTGAATTCGCCGGTTTCCGACATCACCCTGATCGCGGGCATGTCCGACTACCCCGCTGCCATCGTCCATTCGAGCCACAACCCCGACGACCTGTTGTCGAACCCCGTGGGCACCGGCTACATGCTGCCCGAGAGCCACGACGTCGGCATCAAGGGCGTGCTGGTGCGCAACGAAGACCACGAGTGGTGGGGATACGCGGCCGGCAAGGGCGGCTTTCTCGACCGGATCGAGTTCATCGACTACGGCACGGACCCCTCGGCCTGGGTGGCCGCGGCGGCCGCCGACGAGGTCGACATGTTCTATGAGACCGTCGGCGATTTCGTCGACGTGATGGACGGACTGGGCTGGGCCAAGTCCGAGGTCGCCTCGGGGGCCACCATCGTGATCCGCCCCAACCAGCAGGCCGAGGTCGACGGCACGACGCCCTACGCGGACAAGCGCGTGCGCCAGGCCATCGTAAAGGCCGTGGACAACGCCATCTGCCTCGAACTGGGCTATGCCAATCGCGGTCTCGAGGCGCGCAACCAGCACGTTGGCCCGATGCACCCGGAATTCGCCGACGTGCCCCGGCTCGAATACGACCCCGACGGCGCCAAGGCCCTGCTGGACGAGGCCGGGATGGCCGATTTCGAGATGGAGATCATCTCGATCGACGACGACTGGCGCCGCAACACCACCGATGCCGTCGCCGCGCAGCTGCGCGACGCGGGCTTCAACGTGAAGCGGACGATCATCCCCGGCTCGACCTTCTGGAACGACTGGACCAAGTATCCGTTCAGCTCGACCAACTGGAACCACCGCCCGCTGGGCACCCAGATCCTGGGCCTGGCCTACCGCTCGGGCGAGGCCTGGAACGAGTTCGGCTGGTCCAACGATGAGTTCGACAGCCTGCTGGCCGAGGCCAATGCGATCGCCGACGCGGACGCGCGCAGCGAGGTCATGGCCCGGCTGCAGGGGATCATTGCCGAGGAAGCGGTGACGATCCAGCCCTACTGGCGCTCGCTCTATCGCCACGCCAAGCCCGACGTCGTGGGGGCCGAGATGCACATCGGCTACCTGCCGCACATCTACAAGTGGGGCTTCGCGGCCTGAACACGATCCGAGGGGGCCGTCCGCGACAAGCAGGCGGCCCTTTCCAACTGAAAAGCAATAAACGCGGCACTACGCGCACCACATAGCAGACAGGGGCGACCATGGGACTATTCATCCTGCGCCGGTTGGGGGTCATGATCCTCACCGCGCTCTGCCTGACCTTCATCGTCTTCTGGCTGACCAATCTGCAGCCGAACCTTGAAAAGCTGGCCAAGACGCAGGGCAACGCCCGAATGTCAGACACGGCTGTGGAAACCTGGCTGGGCAATCGCGGCTACAGCCGCAACGTCTTTGTCAAATACGGTGAATGGCTCGGCGTCCTGCCCGGCTACGTGATCGAGGGCAGCGACGGCGACACCCGCGCGCGCTGCGCCGACGGCTCGACGGTGACGCCGGACACGGCGCGCTTCTGCGGCGTGCTCCAGGGGGACTGGGGATATTCCACGGTCTTCCGGGACGAGGTCGCCACGATCCTGGGCGAACGGGGCTGGCAGACCGCCAAGCTGATGTTCTTCGTGATGCTGGTGATGGTGCCCGGCGCGCTGATCATCGGCGTTCTGGCCGGGATGAAGGAAGGCTCGCGCACGGACAGGTCGCTGTCGACCGTCTCGATCCTGTCCACCGCGACACCGGAATACGTCTCTGGCGTCGTCTTCATCGCCGTCTTCGCCACCGCGACCTTCAACATGCAGTGGTTCAAGGGCACGGCGACCTCGGCCATGGACAACATCACCTTCGAGAACTTCACCCTGCCGGTGCTGACCGTGGCCCTTTACGGCATGGGCTACATCGCGCGCATGACGCGCGCCTCGATGACCGAGGTCATGACCGCCCAGTATATCCGGACTGCTCGCCTCAAGGGGGTCAGCTTCCGCAACATCGTGTTGCGCCACGCGCTGCGCAACGCGCTGATCGCGCCCTTCACGGTGATCATGCTACAGTTTCCCTGGCTGCTCAACGGCGTCGTCATCGTCGAGACCCTGTTCAACTACAAGGGCTTCGGCTGGACGCTGGTGCAGGCCGCCGGCAACAACGACATCGAGATGCTGCTGGGGGTCTCGGTGGTCTCGGTCTTCGTGGTTCTGGCGACGCAGCTGATATCCGACATCGGCTATGTCTTCCTGAACCCGCGCATCCGCATTTCCTGAGGGAGAGAGAGCATGGAAACCCTTACCTGGACCGGTTCCCTCGGGGCGACGCTGGGCCCTGTTTTGATCATCGCCGTGACCTTGCTGGGGCTCGCCCTGATCGGCAATTTCGTGGCCGCCTATGCCCGCTCGACCCAGGCGGTGACCGCCGCCGGCGGCGCCGTCGTGGTGCCCTGGCGCTGGAGCGACCGGACCTCCTTTTTCGAACTCGCGATCCCTGCGGTGGCTGTCGGTCTGGTGCTCTACGCGGTCGAGGCCTTCGGCTCGGACCCCACCCTCTCGGACTGGCTGACCGAGGCCGGGCTGCCCGGTTGGCTCAACACGACGATCACCGCGCTGGTCTTCCTGCTGCTGGGGGCCTTCTTCGCCTACCTTCTCCAGCGGGCGCCGGCCGCGCTTTATGAATGGCTGATCCGCTGGTCCTTCCTGGTGATCGTCGGCGTGATCCTTGCCTTTGCCGTCTTCAGCCAGTTCACCGCCTATGGCGGCGCCGGGATCTTCGGCGAGATGTCCAGGCAGTTCCTGCCGGTCTGGCTCGCGCTGGCGCTGACCTTCGGGCTCTCGTCCATCTTCAAGCGGCGGCTGGGGCTCTATGGCAAACTCTTCGACAGCGTGATCGGCATGATCGGTTTCGGACTGGTGATGTTCTGGGTCTTTACCGCCATCTTCGTGGGGGGCTTCGACCTGATCGGCACCCATGATCCGCTGGCCCAGGTCTCGGGGCTCAAGAACGCGCCGCCGGGCGTACCGATGCCCGAGGGTGAAACCGCCTTCCCGCATTACCTTCTGGGCGGCGACAACCTGGCCCGCGACATTTTCAGCCGGATGGTGGAAGGGTCGGTCGTGGTGATGATGATCGCCCCGCTGGCCACGCTCTTTGCCTTCATGGTGGGGATCACGCTGGGTCTGCCGGCGGGCTACTACGGCGGCAGGCTGGACACTGTCCTGTCCTTCCTGGCGAACCTGATCCTGGCCTTCCCGGTGATCCTGCTGTTCTACCTGCTGGTCACGCCCGAAATCATCGCCACCGGCCTGCCCAACTACATGGCAATGGTACTGTTCATCTTCCCGCTGCTGTTCTGCGGCGTGCTGATCCACGCGCGCTACCGCAACCAACCCGGCAAGGACTACACGATCCTGGCCATCGTCCTTGCGCCTCTGGTGCTTCTGTACCTTTCGGTCATCAACCAGGATGGCAGCCCGGTGAACTTCTGGCCGCTGGACTTCTTCGACATTCCCGGCGGCATCCTGGTGGTCTTCGTCTCGGTCGTCTTCGTCAACAGCCCCACGGTGTTCCGTATCGTGCGGGGCCTCGCGCTGGACATCAAGACGCGTGACTACGTCGCCGCGGCGCAGACCCGTGGCGAACGACCCTGGTATATCATGCTGTGGGAAATCCTTCCCAACGCGCGCGGGCCGCTTATCGTCGATTTCTGCCTGCGTATCGGCTACACCACGATCCTGCTGGGCACGCTGGGCTTCTTCGGGCTGGGCCTTCCGCCGGAAAGCCCCGACTGGGGCTCGACCATCAACGAGGGGCGCAAGCTGCTGCTGATCTACGCCCACCCTGCCCTGCCGCCCGCGCTGGCGCTGCTGAGCCTCGTGCTGGGCCTGAACCTGCTGGCCGACGGCCTGCGTGAAGAGAGCCTGAGGGATTGAGGAGAGCACCATGAAGAAATGGGATTACGACGGACCGATCCTGGAGATCGACAAGCTTTCCATCAGCTTCTTCACGCGGCTGAGGGAGATCCCGGCGGTGATGGATTTCTCCGCGATGGTGATGCCGGGCGAGGCCCTGGGCCTCGTTGGCGAATCCGGTTGCGGCAAATCCACCGTCGCCCTCGGCGTCATGCAGGATCTTGGCGTGAACGGCCGCATCGTGGGCGGGTCAATCAAGTTCAAGGGGCGCGACCTGGGCGAGATGACCCCGGACGAGCTGCGCGGCATTCGCGGCAGCCAGATCGCCATGATCTACCAGGAGCCCATGGCCAGCCTAAACCCCGCCATGCGCGTCGGTCGGCAGCTGATGGAGGTGCCCATGATCCACGAGGGCATTTCCGAAATCGAGGCCTACGAGCGTGCGCTGGAAGTGGTCTCGGACGTGAAACTTCCCGACCCCGAACGCATCCTGCAGGCCTATCCGCATCAATTGTCCGGCGGGCAGCAACAGCGCATCGTCATCGCCATGGCGCTGATGTCCAAGCCCTCGCTGCTGATCCTGGACGAACCCACGACCGCATTGGACGTGACTGTCGAGGCCGCCGTGGTCGAACTGGTCAAGGACCTTGGCAAGAAATACGGCACCTCGATGCTGTTCATTTCCCACAACCTCGGGCTGGTGCTGGAAACCTGCGATCGGATTTGCGTGATGTATTCCGGCGAAGCGGTCGAGCGCGGCAGCATCGAGGACGTCTTCGACAAGATGCGCCATCCCTACACGCAGGCGCTGTTCCGCTCGATCCCGCTGCCGGGGGCCGACAAGAACGCCCGCCCGCTGGTGGCGATCCCGGGCAACTTCCCCCTGCCCCACGAACGCCCACCGGGCTGCAATTTCGGCCCGCGCTGCGACTATTTCGAGGCCGGACGCTGCGACGCCGGGCACATCTTCATGACCGAGGTCCCCGGCGACGACCGGCACGAAAGCCGCTGCCTGCGGTTCCAGGACATTGACTGGGACGCGCCGCTGGTGGCCTCTCAATCCGTCGCGAAGACCGAACCCGGCAATGTTGTCCTCAAGATGGACAACCTCAAGAAATACTACGAGGTCGCGGCCAATGCCCTGTTCGGCGGTGGCGAGAAGCGCGTGGTCAAGGCCAACGAAACCCTGTCCTTCGAGGCCCGCGAAAGCGAGACCCTGGCGATCGTGGGCGAATCCGGCTGCGGCAAATCCACATTCGCAAAGGTGCTGATGGGGCTGGAAACCGCGACCGAGGGCGAGATTCTGCTCGACAACAAGTCCATCGGATCGACCCCCATCCAGAACCGCGACACCAAGACCGTGGCCGATGTGCAGATGGTCTTCCAGAATCCCTTCGACACGCTCAATCCCTCGATGACCGTCGGCCGCCAGATCATTCGCGCGCTGGAGATCTTCAAGATTGGCAAGAACGACGATGAGCGGCGTGAAAAGATGCTCTCGCTGCTCGACCTCGTGAAGCTGCCGCGTGCCTTTGCCGACCGGATGCCGCGCCAGCTTTCGGGCGGGCAGAAACAGCGGGTCGGCATCGCCCGGGCCTTTGCCGGGGGCGCCAGGATCGTGGTGGCCGACGAACCCGTCTCGGCGCTGGACGTCTCGGTGCAGGCCGCCGTGACCGACCTGTTGATGGAAATCCAGCGCGAGGAAAAGACCACGCTGCTGTTCATCAGCCACGACCTGTCCATCGTGCGCTACCTCAGCGATCGGGTCATGGTCATGTACCTCGGTCACGTGGTGGAGCTGGGCACGACCGAGCAGGTCTTCTCACCACCCTATCACCCCTATACCGAGGCCCTTCTGTCGGCGGTGCCCATCGCCGACACCCGCGTGGAAAAACAGCACATCGTGCTTGAGGGCGATATCCCCTCGGCCATGGATCCGCCCTCGGGGTGCCCCTTCCAGACGCGCTGCCGCTGGAAGGACAGGGCCGGCAAATCCCTGTGCGAAAGCGAGGTGCCGCCCGTGCGAATCCTGTCAGATGGCCACCAGGTGAAATGTCACCTCAGCGATGCCGATCTGGCCTCGATGGAGCCGGTCATCAAGATCGCGGCGGAATGAGACGCCACCCGTTTGTTTCAGGCGCAAAAGATCGGGGGCGGCGCTATTCGGCGGCGACCTTTTTCTTTTGCGCCAGCATGGGCTTGAGGTAACGGCCCGTGTGGCTTCCGACCACCTCGGCCACCCGTTCCGGCGTGCCGGTCGCCACCACCTGCCCGCCGCCGTCGCCCCCCTCGGGGCCGATGTCGATGATGTGATCGGCGGTCTTGATGACGTCGAGGTTGTGCTCGATCACCACAACCGTATTGCCCTGCTCGACCAGTTCGTGCAGCACCTCCAGCAGCTTCTTGACGTCGGCGAAATGCAGGCCGGTGGTCGGCTCATCCAGGATGTAGAGCGTCCGGCCCGTGGATCGTTTGCTCAGTTCCTTGGACAGTTTGACACGCTGGGCCTCGCCGCCCGATAGCGTCGTGGCCTGCTGGCCCACCTTGATGTAACCCAGCCCGACGCGCATCAGTGCGTCCATCTTTTCACGGATCGACGGCACGGCCTTGAAAAACGCCTGCGCCTCTTCAACCGTCATATCAAGAACATCTGCTATGCTCTTGCCTTTGAAGCGAATTTCAAGGGTTTCCCGGTTGTAGCGCGCACCCTTGCAGGTCTCGCATTCGACGTAGACATCCGGCAGGAAGTGCATCTCGATCTTGATGACGCCGTCGCCCTGGCACGCCTCGCAGCGCCCGCCCTTGACGTTGAAGCTGAAGCGCCCCGGCTTGTAGCCGCGCGCCTTGGCCTCGGGCAGGCCGGCGAACCAGTCGCGAATCGGGGTGAAGGCCCCGGTGTAAGTGGCTGGATTCGAACGCGGAGTTCGCCCGATGGGCCGTTGGTCGATGTCGATGACCTTGTCCAGGTGTTCCAGACCCTTGATCGTCTCGCAGGGCGCGGGGGTCTGGCGCGCGCCGTTCAGCCGCATCGAAGCGGTCTTGAACAGGGTTTCGATGGTCAGGGTCGACTTGCCGCCGCCGGACACGCCCGTCACGCAGACGAACTTGCCCAGCGGAAAGTCCACGTCGATGGCCTGCAGGTTGTTGCCGGTGGCCTTCTTGACCGTCACCTTCTTCTTGTTGCCTTTGCGCCGGTCGGCGGGGATGGCGATTTCGCGCCGACCGGCCAGGTAGTCGCCGGTGACGCTCTCGGGCGTGTCCATGACCTGTTGCGGCGTACCCTGGGCGATGATCTCGCCCCCGTGCACCCCGGCGCCCGGGCCGATATCGAGCACGAAGTCCGCCTCGCGGATCGCCTCCTCGTCGTGTTCCACGACGATCACCGTGTTGCCCTGGTCGCGCAGGTTCTTGAGCGTGGTCAGCAACCGGTCATTGTCGCGCTGGTGCAACCCGATCGAGGGTTCATCCAGCACGTAGAGCACCCCGGTCAGGCCGGACCCGATCTGGCTGGCCAGGCGAATCCGCTGGCTTTCCCCGCCTGACAACGTGCCGGCATTGCGGCTGAGCGTCAGGTAATCGAGGCCCACATTGTTCAGGAATCCCAGCCGCTCGCGGATTTCCTTGAGAATCGCGCGGGCGATCTCGTTTTTCTGCCGCGTCAGGCTTTCGGGGACGCTGTCTATCCAGTCCAGCGCCTCCTTGATGGACATCTCGACCACCTGGCCCACGTGCAACCCGGCGATCTTGACCGCCAGGGCTTCGTCGCGCAGCCGGTAGCCGCCGCAGGTGCCGCAGGGGCGATTGTTCTGGTAGCGCTCGAATTCCTCGCGGATCCACGCGCTGTCCGTCTCGCGGTAGCGACGCTCCATGTTGGGGATCACCCCTTCGAAGCTGCGCGTGACCTCGTAGACACGGCCGCCCTCGTCGTACCGGAACTTTATCTCCTCGTCGCCCGACCCGTAGAGAAAAACCTGCTGCACCTTTTCGGGCAGGTCCTTCCAGCGCGTGCCCCGATCGAATTCGTAATGGCGGGCGATGGCCTCGATGGTCTGCAGGAAATAGGGCGACTTGCCCTTGCGCCAGGGCGCGATGGCCCCGTTGCCAAGGGTGAGCGTCGCGTCGGGCACCATCAGCGCGGGATCGAAGAACAGCTCGACCCCGAGCCCGTCGCAGGACGGGCAGGCCCCGAAGGGCGCATTGAAGGAAAACAGGCGCGGTTCGATCTCGGGGATGGTGAAGCCGCTGACCGGGCAGGCGAAATTCTCGGAAAAGGTGATCCGCTCGGGGTCGCCGTCGCGCGGGGCGGTCTCCAGCACCGCGATTCCGTCGGCAAGATCCAGCGCGGTGCGGAAACTGTCGGCCAGCCGCGTCTCAAGCCCCTCGCGCACCACGATGCGATCCACCACCACGTCGATGTCATGGCGAAACTTCTTGTCCAGCGTGGGCGGTTCGTCCAGTTCGTGGAAGTCCCCGTCCACCTTGACGCGCTGAAAGCCCTGCTTGCGCAGTTCGAGGAATTCCTTGCGATACTCGCCCTTGCGGTCGCGGATGATCGGGGCCAGCAAGTAGCCGCGCGTGCCCTCTTCCATCGCCATGACGCGATCGACCATGTCCTGCACCTGCTGGGCCTCGATGGGCTGGCCGGTGGCCGGGGAATAGGGCGTGCCGACGCGGGCGAACAGGAGCCGCATGTAATCGTAGATTTCCGTCACCGTGCCGACGGTCGAGCGGGGATTCTTGCTGGTGGTCTTCTGTTCGATGGAAATCGCCGGGGACAGGCCGTTGATATGGTCCATGTCCGGCTTTTCCATCATGTCGAGGAACTGCCGCGCATAGGCGCTCAGGCTTTCGACATAGCGGCGCTGCCCCTCGGCATAAACCGTGTCGAAGGCCAGCGAGGACTTTCCGGACCCCGACAGGCCGGTGATGACGACCAGTTCGTCGCGCGGAATATCGACATCGATATTCTTCAGATTGTGTTCGCGCGCGCCGCGCACCTCGATGTATTTCAACTCGGCCATGCTCGCCCCCGGTCATCCCCTCAACAGATAGTGGAGCGTCGGAGAGTCTCCAACCAAAAAATGAGAACGTTTTGCGAACACGCGCCAATGCGTCGCCGCACCCCTTTACATTACGCTTTTATAATATATCTGCTTGTCACAACAGCGATCAGGAGATACCCCGATGATGAACATGTTCCAATCCGGCCCGAGTGTGGGCCGCATCGCCCCCGCAGAGGCCATCGCCCAGGTGGCCGACGGCACCCTGACCCTTGTCGATATCCGCGATCCGGCCGAACGCAGCATGACCGGCGTGGCCAGGGGCGCCGTGGCGATCCCGCTGTCGACCTTCCAGATGAAGGCCGATCCGCGCAGCCCCGAGCATCACGCCGACCTGAAGGCGGACAAGCCGGTGGCGCTTTATTGTGCCTCTGGCGCACGTAGCCAGATGGCCGCGCAGGCCATGCTCCGGATGGGGTATTCCGAGGTCTACAACCTTGGCGGGCTGCACGACTGGACCCGTGCGGGGGGCGCGCTGGACTGACCGCCGGTCGGGTCTATCGCGCCCAGACAGGACTTGGCCGAAACGCCCCGCGCGTGCTTAACTCCGCCTGAATGGATTTTCAGGCGGAGTTTTATCATGATGCGCGTCCTTGCCCTTTGTATTGCGAGCCTGTTGCCGGTGGCGGCCCTCGCCCAGGACCGGCCAAACACGATCCTCGTCCTGGACGGGTCCGGGTCGATGTGGGGACAGATTGACGGGGTTAACAAGATCGTCATCGCGCGCGAGGTCGTGGGCACGATCCTCGATGACTTCCCGCAAGAGGAAAACCTTGGCCTGACGGTCTATGGCCACCGCACCCGCGGCGACTGTTCGGATATCGAGACCATCGTCGCCCCCGGTCCGGGCACGGCCGGGGCGATCCGCGAGGCGGTGAACAGGATCAACCCGCGCGGCAAGACGCCGATGACCGACGCCGTGATCGCCGCCGCCGAGGCCCTGCGCTATACCGAGGAAGAAGCGACGGTGATCCTTGTCTCCGACGGGATCGAGACCTGCAACCCTGACCCCTGCGCCGCGGCACGCGCCCTCGCGCAGGCCGGGATCGGCTTTACCGCCCATGTTGTCGGCTTTGACGTGACCGACCCGGAGGCGCTGTCGCAGATGCAATGCCTGGCCGAGGAAACCGGCGGCAGCTTCACCACGGCCGCCAACGCCGAGGAACTGACCAGTGCACTAAAAACCGTGGCCGTGGCTCCCGAACCGGAGCCGGAGCCTTTGGTCGTCCCGGTGACGTTCTCCGCCCTTCTGGACGATGACAGCCTGATCGAAGAGCCGGTGATCTGGGACGTGACCGGCGAGTCCGGCCCAGAGGCCGAGGGCGAGGTGGCCAACCCGCTTGACCTGGACCTGCGCGAAGGCGCCTACACCGCCACGGCCTACTGGACCGCGCAGGAAATCGAGCAGAGCACGCAGTTCGTCGTCGTTGGCGAAGGCCGCGAGGTCACGCTTGCCTTCGAGGCTCCGGCCCCCTCGGCCCGCGTCATTGCCCCGGCCAGCGCAGCGCAAGGCGACACCATCGAGATCGGCTGGGACGGCCCCAACGAGGATCGCGATTACATCACCGTCTCGGAGCCCGGCGCCGACGGCTACGTCAACTATACCTACACCCGCGAGGGCAACCCGTTGATGCTGCAGCTGCCCTCCGAGCCGGGCAACTACGAGGTGCGCTACGTCCGACGCGACGGGCGCGAGGTGCTCGCACGCGCCGACATCGCCGTGACCCCGGTGGCGGCTTCGGTCAGCGGCCCCGCCGAGGCCGGGATCGCCGCGGAGGTGCCGATCGAATGGTCGGGGCCGGACTATGACAGCGATTATGTGACCGTCTCGGAGCCGGGCGCCGACGGCTACATCAACTACGTCTATACCCGCGAGGGCACCCCCGCGACGCTCAAGATGCCCTCGCGGCCGGGGGATTACGAAATCCGCTACATCATGCGCCAGGACCGGCGGGTCATGGCAACCGCGCCGATCACCGTAACCGATGAGGTCGCCACCCTGGACGCGCCCGACCAGGCCGAGCGCGGCGCCGAGATTGCCGTGGACTGGCAGGGGCCCGACCGCGACAGGGATTACCTGACCGTCTCGGTGCCGGGCGAGGACGGCTACGTAAACTTCGTCTATACTCGCGACGGTGCGCCGGCGACGCTCACCATGCCCTCCGAGCCGGGCGACTACGAAATCCGTTACGTCCTTCGGCAGGACCGCGAAGTCCTCGCCAGCCGCCCCATCACGGTCACGGATGTGGAGGTGGTGCTGGACGGGCCCGAAAACGCGGTTGCGGGCGACACGATCCCTGTGGACTGGGTCGGGCCGGACTACGAGGGCGATTACCTGACGGTCTCGCGGCCGGACGACGACGGATACGAGAATTTCGTCTATACCGAGGGCGGCAATCCGGCGATGCTGCAGATGCCGGTCGCCCCGGGCGACTATGAACTGCGCTACGTCCTGCGGCAGGACCGGCAGGTCCTGGCCAGCCAGCCCATCAGCGTGACCCCGCTCAAGGCCACGCTGGATGCCCAGGAAAGCGCCTCGATGGGGGCCACGATTCCCGTCACCTGGGAAGGGCCGGACTACGAGGGCGATTACCTGACGGTCTCGCGGCCGGACGATGATGGATACGAGAATTTCGTCTATACCGAGGGCGGCAATCCCGGCCAGCTGACCATGCCGGTGGAGCCGGGCGACTACGAGATCCGATATGTCGTGCGCCAGGACCGGACCGTGGCCGCGCGCCGGCCCATCACGGTCAATTCGATCGACGTGCTGCTGACCCATGACGCGACCGCCGAGGCCGGTGGCACGCTGACCGTAGGCTGGGTTGGGCCGGATTACTCGAACGACTATATCTCGATCTCGCGGGTGGGAGACGACGGCTACGAAACCTACAGCTACAGCCGCAGCGGCAATCCGGTCGAAATCACGGTGCCCGAGGCGCCCGGCGACTACGAGGTACGCTATATCCTGAGGCAGGATCGTACCATCGCGGCCCGCTCGGCCCTGACGGTGGAATAGGCAGCACAAAAAAGGGCGGCCCCTCGAGGCCGCCCCGCCGGAGCCGTCCTGCGCGACGCGCCGCCGGCCCCGAAGGGTCGCGGACTACTCTGCCGCCTTGGTCGTGTCGCCGTTGCCGCCCGACCCATCAGAGTCGTCACGGTCCTTGCCGTCCGACCCCGTGGACCCGTTGCCACCCTGCGGCGGCTTGGGCTTGCGCGGCTTGCGCTTTGGTTTGGGCTTGGGCTCGGGTTTGGATTCCGGCGTCTCGACAAGGCCGCTGTCCTCGCCTTGCGGCTCGGGTTGCTGCTCGGCCTCTCCCGCCGCCGCGGCCTCTTGCGCCCTGAGCCGATCTGCCCGCTCGCGGTCGCGCTCGGCCTGGCGTTCGCGGTTCTGGCGCTCTTGTTCTTCGCGCTTGGAGTCGACTTCGCGTTGGGCCTCGGCCAGCAGACGCAGGTAGTGTTCTGCGTGCTGCGCGAAGTTCTCGGCATTCACGCGGTCACCCGAGAGCACCGCGTCACGGTGCAGCTGCTGATACTTGTCGATGATCTGCTGCGGCGTGCCACGCACCTTGCCCTCGGGCCCCGAGCTATCGAACACCCGGTTGATGACATTGCCGCCCGAAGGCCTGTTGTTGCGGTTTTTCCGCGACCTGGATCGTGAGGATTTCATGAATGTAAGGTTCCGGCCTGTTTTTTTCTCGCGGCCCGACCCCGCCTCGTGCGGGGGTCTTTATTGCAAATACTGGCCTGCGATGTCTTGGCGATCATCGAAGAGCGGGTCTGGCCCACGTCCATTCGATAAACCTGACTAAGCATTGAGAGAGGCACTCCGCAAGGGGATTCGGAAAAAAAGACCGTTCCGGAGGCCCGATCAGGGGCCTGTAGGTGCCAGTGTGCCGATGACGACACGGTCACGTCCGTCAAGATCAGGGGCGATCCGCACCCGTTCCAAGCCTGCCGCCTGCATCAGAGCGCGCACCGCAGGCCCCTGGGTCGGGCCGATTTCCAGCATCAGCCGTCCGCCGGGGGCCAGGCGGGCGGGCGCCCCGGCAACGATCGCGCGGTAGGCCGTCAGCCCGTCGGCACCGTCAGTCAGGGCCATTCGGGGCTCGAAAGCCAATTCGCGTTGCAGCCCTGCCATTTCGTCCGCCGCGATGTAGGGCGGGTTCGACACGATCAGGTCGAACGGCCCATCGACCGCGTTCCACCAGTCCGAGAGGACCAGCGCCACCCTTTCGGCCACCCCCAGCCGTTCGGCATTGCGCGCGGCCACCGCCAGCGCCGCCTGCGACAGGTCGGTGCCCGTGCCCCGCGCCGCCGGGCGCGCGGCCAGCAGGCTCAGCAGGATGCAGCCGGTGCCTGTCCCCAGGTCGAGCACCCGCTCGAAGCCGTCCTCCAGCGCCGCGGCCACCAGGGTTTCGGTCTCGGGCCGGGGGTCCAGCACATCCGCCGTCACCTCGAAGCGGTGCTCCCAGAAATCGCGGTAGCCCAGGATATGGGACATCGGCTCGCCCCGGCAGCGCCGCGCCACCATGTCGGCCAGACTCTGCCCTGCCGCTTCCCGGGCCAGCTTGCGCGCCTCGCGCCGGGAATCGGGGATGCCGACCTCGGCAAGCCGGACCGCGGCCTCGGCCTCGGTCACGCACCCATCTCGGCGAGTTGCCTGGCCTGGGCATCCTGGACCAGGGCGTCGATGATCTCGTCGAGATCGCCACCCATCACCTTGTCCAGCGCATATAGCGTCAGGTTGATGCGATGGTCGGTCATGCGCCCCTGGGGAAAGTTGTAGGTGCGGATGCGTTCGGACCGGTCGCCGCTGCCGACCTGCGTGGCGCGGGCCTGTGCGCGGTCGTCGTCCACCTTTTGCCGTTCCATGTCGAACAAACGGGTCTTGAGCACCTTCATCGCGATCTCGCGGTTGCGGTGCTGGGACTTCTCGGAACTCGTGACGACGATCCCGGTGGGTAAATGCGTGATCCGCACTGCCGAGTCGGTGGTGTTCACGTGCTGTCCACCAGACCCGGAGCTGCGCATCGTGTCGATCCGCAGGTCATTGGGGTCGATGCGGATGTCCACGTCCTCGGCCTCGGGGAGAACGGCAACCGTGGCCGCCGAGGTATGGATTCGCCCGCCGCTTTCGGTTTCCGGCACGCGTTGCACGCGGTGCACGCCGGATTCGAACTTCAACCGGGCAAAGACGCTGTCACCGCTGATCCGGGCCGTGACGTCCTTGATGCCGCCCAGTTCCGTCTGGGCCTCTTCGAGAACCTCGAATTTCCAGCCGCGCGCTTCGGCGTAGCGCTGGTACATGCGCAGCAGGTCGCCCGCGAACAGCGCCGCCTCCTCGCCACCTGTTCCGGGGCGTATCTCCACGATGGCCGGCCGACTGTCGGCTGCATCGCGCGGCAGCAGGGCAAGTTTGACCGCCTGTTCCATCTGCGGAAGCCTCTCGCGCAACTCCCCGAGTTCCGCCTCTGCCATTTCCTTCATTTCGGGGTCGCTCAGCATGGTCTCGGCGCCGGCGATCTCGTCCACAAGGGCCTGGTAGGCGCGCAGAGTCTCGACCACCGGGCGCAATTCGGCGTATTCGCGGCTGACGGCCACGAAATCGTCGCCGGACAACCCCTCGGCCATGCGGGCCTCAAGGTATTCGAAACGGTCGATGATCTGGTGCAGCCGGTCCCGGGGTATCATGGCGCAGGCTCTTGCCTATTCGGCGGGGCTTTGCAAGACCCCGGCGGGCAGCGCGTCCATCCAGCCACGCACCCGCGCACCGTTCACGCCCATGTCCGATTGACCAAAACGCAGCCGTGCATGGATCGTCAGGGTCGTGGCCCCGCCCGCCTGGGGGTCGTTCCGCGTCAGGTAGACCGTGGTGTAGTCGGGAAATCCCCAGAACGCCGATCGGGTGACATAGGTCACGAATCCATCCTCCGCGGACCCCGCCAGAACGCGCGTGCGCGGCGTGTCCTGCGCAACCGCATCAAGCGTGGTCATGACGGTTTGCGGGTCGCCCTCGACGACGCGCCGAGCGGTAAAGCCCCCCTGCGTCGGACTGTCTCCGGGCGGGCCCGGCGTGACAAAGCGGTGCCAGCGGTCGGCGTCGCTCGGGGCGAGACGGACGTACCCGGCCATCGCCACGAGGGCAACGCCGAGGACGACAACAAAGACGGCAATCCAGCGCATGTCCGCAACATAGGGCACCTGCCCCCGGTTTGACAGGCCCCCTGCCCCGATCCGGCCTTGGCGTCCGGACTGACAGTGTTAGGCTTGCTCCAGACGCCGGGAGACCGCCATGAGCAAAGATCTGATCCGCGACACAAGGCCCGGGGTCCAGATGGACCGGCTTCTGGAAATCATGCGCCGCCTGCGCGACCCGGAAACTGGCTGCCCCTGGGACGTGGAACAGACCTTCGAGACCATCGCCCCCTATACCATCGAAGAAGCCCACGAGGTCGCCGACGCCATTGCGCGCGAGGACATGGCCGACCTGAAGGGCGAGTTGGGCGACCTGCTGTTCCAAGCGGTCTTTCACGCGCAGATGGCCGAAGAGGCCGGGCATTTCAGCTTTGCCGAGGTCGCGGGTGCCATGTCCGACAAGATGGTCGCGCGGCACCCGCATGTCTTCGGGGCCGACAACCGCGAGAAATCCGCCGAACAGCAGACCCGCGACTGGGAGGCGGTAAAGGCCGCCGAACGCGCCCACCGCGGCGAAACCCGCACGCTGGACGGGGTCGCCATGGGCCTGCCAGCCCTGCTGCGCGCCCTGAAACTGCAAAAACGCGCGGCACGGGTCGGCTTCGACTGGCCCGACGTGAGCCTGGTGATCGACAAGATCGCCGAGGAATCGCGCGAACTCGCCGAAGCGCGCGAGACGCTGGGCACCGACGAAATCGAGGAGGAAATGGGAGATCTGCTTTTCGTGATGGCCAACCTTGCACGACATCTGCAGGTCGATCCCGAGGCCGCGCTGCGCCGCGCCAATGCCAAGTTCCAGCGCCGCTTCGAGGCCATCGAGGATGCCCTGGCCCGCACCGGCAAGACGCCGGGCGACAGCACGCTGGAGGAGATGGACGCGCTCTGGGACGCGGCCAAGATGATGGAAAAAGGCTGATCAGAGGCAAACTGCGGCAGCGTGGCACATAGCGCCACGCGACGCGGTGCTTATCTGGACGGCATGAGCATTCTGACCCCCATTCCCCCCGCCCAGCCCTGGTATGCCAGGACCTTCTACAACCTGCCTGTGATAGGCTGGCTGGCCCGCGACCTCGCTTTCGGTGACAGCGACAACATCTGGTATTTCCTGGTGATCCTGCTGACCGTTCTGGTGCTGTCTGTGGCCACGTGGGGGCTGCCCGCGCTGGTCATGATCGCCCTGACCTATGTGCCGGTCCACATGGCCCTGATGGTGATCCTCGCCCGGCCTTGAGCGATTGCGCCCCTACCCGACATCTTTGCGCTCCGGCGACTTCGGTCCGCGGCGCGGCCATCGCGTTTTGTCCGTCCGTCCGCTGCGCGACAGGTCACTGTCCTGGACTGCACTGACGGACGGGCGCGCTTCTTCGTTGCGTTCGACGTGATCACAGGCACCGCGATCGGGCTGGCCGGCGCCCTGCGCATGGCCCCTTGGCTCAGGTCGCGCCCTCGGTCTCGATCTTCAGTTCCTCGCCGCAATGCTTGCAATGGATCGCGTCGGTGTCGTGCTTTGTCAGCCCGCAGGTCGGACACTTGTGCTTGACCTTGGCGGGCGAAAAGATCGCGCGCACAAGCTGCAGGAACAGACCCACGCCCACCACCATGATTCCCACCGACAGCAGGCGCCCCATGGGGGTCGTCATGGTGATGTCGCCGAACCCGGTGGTCGTCAGGGTCGCCACCGTGAAATAAAGCGCGTCGACGTAGCTGCCGATTCCCGGTTCCTCGGCGCCGCGCAACACGAAGACCAGCGCGGTCATGGCGAAGATGAAGACCAGCAGGTTGAGCGCCGCGACGAACGTGTCCTCGTGGCGCCGGAAGAGCAGCGAATCACGCCGCAGATCACGCATCAGGTGGTAGGAATGCACCAGCCGCAGCACCCGAAGCACGCGCAGCACCACCAGCCCCTGCCCGATGAACGGTGCCATGACCAGGGCGGCCAGGACGATGACATCGACGATCACGTAAAACCGCCGCACGAAACGCAGTTTTCGCTCCGCGATCCAGAACCGCAGCCCCAGGTCCAGCGCGATCAATCCGCCGATAACGGCATCCGCGATCAGCAACTGCCGCGTGATCGGCATGGCCGCCGTGCCCAGGAAGAAGACGATGGTCACGAAGTCGAAGACCAGCAACCCGTAGCGGAACCGCGAAGCGCGCCTGCTGCGCCCCTCGTAAAGCAGCCTGACCCTGTCGCGAAGCGGACGATCCTCAGCCATGCGTGCCCTTTCGATTTGCCGCGATCCCGGGCAGGCTAGCCCGGCCGCGCCGCTCAGTCAGCACCTTCCGCCTTGTCGGCCAGGTGCAGCCATTCCTCCTCGGCCGCGGACAGCCTGCCCTGCCGGTCCTCCAGCGCCTCGGTGGCCTTGCGGAACTTGACCGGATCGCGGGTGAACAACTCGGGATCGGACAGCAGTTCTTCCAGCTTGGTGATCTCGGCTTCCAACCGGTCGATCACCCCGGGCAGCTCCTCCAGCCGATGCTTCTGGGTAAAGGAGAGGCCAGATTGTGCCTTGGGCGCGGGGGCTGACTTGTCCGCCTTGGGTTTCGCTTTCTCGGCGGCCTCCGGCGCCACGGCCTCGCCCCGCTGACCACGGTAATCCGTCCAGCCCCCGGCATAGAGCGTCGCGCGCCCGTCCCCCTCCATCGCCACGGTAGTCGTCGCCACGCGGTCAATGAAATCCCGGTCGTGGCTGACCAACAACACGGTGCCCGCGTAATCGCCCAGGAGGTCCTGCAACAGGTCCAGCGTCTCGATGTCCAGATCGTTGGTCGGCTCGTCCAGCACCAGCAGGTTCGATTCGCGCGCCATCAGCTTGGCCAGCAGCAGCCGCGCCTTTTCCCCGCCCGATAGCGAACGCACCGGCGCGCGGGCCTGGCGTTCGTCGAAAAGGAACTCCTTGAGGTAGCCAACCACATGCTTGGGCTGGCCGCGCACCATGACCTGGTCGGCCTGGCCGCTGACCCGCATCCCGGCATCGCCGGTCAGGCTCTCCCAGAGCGTCATGTCCGGGTCAAGCTGCGCGCGGGCCTGATCGAAGACCGCGACCGCGAGGTTCGTGCCATGCTTGACCCATCCGTCATCTGGGTCAACTTCACCCACCAAAATCTTGATAAGCGTCGTTTTTCCAACCCCGTTAGGGCCAACGAAGGCGACCCGGTCGCCGCGCTGTACCGTCAGGTCCAACCCCGTCACGATGGGCTTGCCGTCGTAGGATTTGACCAGCCCTTCGGCCTCGATCACCTTCTTGCCGCTCTTGGGTCCCTCGTCCAACGCCATGGCGGCCGTGCCCTGGCGACGGATCATCGCCGCGCGCTCGGCCCGCAGGTCCTGAAGCGCCCGCACCCGCCCCTGGTTGCGCTTGCGACGTGCGGAAATCCCCTCGACGGCCCAGCGGGCCTCGGCCTTGATGCGCCGGTCCATCTTGTGGCGCTGCTGGTCCTCTTCTTCCCAGACCTTGTCGCGCCATTCCTCGAAACGGGCAAAGCCGCGCTCCTGCCGGCGCACCTGGCCCCGGTCGATCCAGAGCGTCGCGCGCGTCAGGGCCGACAGAAAGGCCCGGTCGTGGGAAATCAGGACAAATCCGGCTCTTGTCTGCGAAAGTTCGTGTTCCAGCCAGCGGATCGCCTGGATGTCCATGTGGTTGGTCGGCTCGTCCAGCAGCATCAAGTCGGGCGCCTCGGCCATGAGCCGTGCCAGCGCCGCGCGACGCCGTTCCCCGCCCGAGGCAAGGTCCGGGTCCTGGTCCAACTGCACCTTGAGCCCCTCGGCCACGGCTTCGACGCGCCAGGCCTCGCCCGGGTCCAGCGCGGCCGAGGCGAAATCGCCCAGCGTCGCGAAGCCTTCCATCGTCGGGTCCTGTTCCATGTAGCCCACCGAAAGGCCCGGCGGCACCACGCGCGTGCCTTTATCAGGTTCAACAAGGCCGGCCATCACCTTGAGAAGGGTTGATTTTCCCGATCCGTTTCGCCCAACCAAGGCGACCCGGTCCCCGGGCTGCACGACCAATGACAAGTCATCAAAGACCGGGTCACCGCCGAAGGTGAGCGAAATGTCGGAGAGTTGCAGAAGCGGAGCACGAGCCATGGCTGCCTGCTACGCCGAGGCGTTGCCGCCTGCAAGGGCCTGCGCATCTGCGCCGATGCCATCCGGCCATCCGACGCACCGCTCACCCGAGCTTCCGGCCATGAGGCGGAGCGCGCGTGCTCGGGCGGGCGGGATCGCGGCGATCTCAAGCCCTGTGAAGACATGCAGCGTGCCCAGATCCGCGTCGATCACCGCGTGATCGCTGACCCGTCCGCCCATCCCGAGATAACTGCGCAGCAGGGATGGCAGCGCCCCCGCTGCCCCCGGCCCCGGTGCGCCCCTGCCCATCAGCGGCACGGTGCGCGCCGCGCACAGGCCCGGTCGCCAAGTTTCCGGCGCAAGGTGCCGATCGGCCAGCAGGGCAAAGCCCTCGGCATAGGGGGCCGGATCGGTGCCCGGAAAAGACGAGCAACCAAAGAGCATCGACGCCCCGGCACGGTCCACAAGGGCCGTGAGCGCCGCCCAGGCCAGCCGCAGCACGTCCGGGTCGGCGATACCGGGCCGGATACAGAAACGCCCCAACTCGATCAGCGGGCCGGAACGCGCGGCCAGCGGTGCAAGGTCGTAGAACCTGGCGGCATAGCTTTCCGAGACCCCCGCGCCTGTCTCGAAGCGGCGCAACCGAAAGCTGCAGGCGACCGCGCCGTCCCGGTCGCGGACCAGCACGTGACGACAAAGGGAATCGACCGGGTCCGGCGCGCCGCCCGTCCCGGCCCGTTCACCCGGCCCGAAGCAGGTCCGGCGCAGGGCAAGCGCCGCGTCGAGATCCGCGCCGGTCTCGGCAATCCGCGCCGTGTAGCGCCCACGTTCCAGGAGGGGGGGCTGGCTCACCTTCGGGTCCCTGTTCTGCCGGGTCAGCCCATCGCGCGCCGATGCGATCCCGGGCGTCAGCCCCCCGGCGCTTCGAGCAGGCTGCCCGCGTCGAAATTTCCGATCGCACCCAGAAGCTGGCCAAGGAAGCTGGTGTCCTGGATGCCGTCGTCGGTGACACGGCGCGACAGGCGCACCACGCGGCCCTCCTCCAGGCCGAAGCGTTCGATGTTGCGCACCACGCCGCGAGAGTCGAAGCTGACGGCCAGAACCTCGCGCTCGACCTCGGAGGGTTCGGTGAAAGCGAAATGCCGGAACCGGCTCTGGACATAGTAGAAGTTACCGTCGCCCAAGGCGCTGCCCGTGGTGGGCGGACCGGCGATATCTTCGACCGACGCGCGGGTGTCTTCGCCGGGGGTGACCTGCGACAGGATCTCTTGCGGGGGGATGTAACCGTGGGTGCGGTAGATGGCCGTGCATCCGACCGCGGCGCCAAGGGCCACCACGAGGAGCGTCGTCCTGATCCGTTTTCCGGTGCTGCTCATGCTGGCTCCCCTTCAGGTTTCGGCCCGCCCGTCCGGCGGTCACGGTCTTGCGTCCCGCGGCCTTGGCTTTTAACGCAGTTACACTACACCGTCTGCCCTGTTCAAGGCTTAGCCCGCCATGCCCGATCCCGCCACCCTGCCCGAACAGATCATCCGACTGTCCGAACTTCCCGCGCGCAAGCCGCACCGCTTCGCACTGGACATCGACCCGGCGGCCTGCGCGGCCGTGGCCGCGGCCCTGGGGATTCGGGGGGTGCGCAAGCTGCGCTTCGCGGGCGCGCTCTACCCCAAGGGCGGCCGCGACTGGCTGTTGCAGGCCGAGCTGGGCGCAACCGTCATGCAGGACTGCGTGGTCACGCTCGATCCCGTGACCACCCGGATCGACGAAGAGCTTACCCGAGCCTACCTCGCCGATCTCGACCCGCCCGAGGGAACCGAGGTGGAAATTCCGGAAGACGAAAGCGCCGAGCCGCTGCCAGCCGCGCTGGATCTCGGGCAGGTCATGATCGAGGCGCTGGCCCTGGCCTTGCCGCCCTATCCCCGCGCGGCGGGGGCCGAAACCGGTGAAGCCGTCTTCACCGAGCCCGGCAAGGCTCCGCTGCGCGACGCGGACTTGCGGCCCTTCGCCGGACTGGCGGGGCTGCGCGATGCGCTCGATGCGGGCCGCGACAGCGATCCCGACGACCCCCCCGGCGACGCTGACTGAGCCCTGCCCCGCGGTGCGGCGCCAGAAAGGGCTTGCCAAAGCTGGCGATCGAAGTATTTTCGCGGCCTCTTCGGGATCGTGGCTCGACAGGCTGGGGCGTTTGCACTAGACCCCGCTCGAGTCTCCGTATCGGAACAGAATTCACGCCGGCCCCGCGTCACGCGGGCCCAAGCCAAGCAAAGGTCGAGACATGGCTGTCCATCAGAACAAGGTGTCCAAGTCGCGCCGGAACAATCGCCGTTCCCATCATGCGCTGGACGGGGCCAACCCCAACGAATGTCCCTCGTGCGGTGAACTCAAGCGCCCGCATCACGTCTGCCCCGCCTGTGGCCACTACGCCGACCGCGAAGTGATCGCCCAGGCCGACGAGATCGATCTGGACGACGACGCGGCCTGAGCCGCGGTCCGGATCGGTTGACATGACCACGGCAGAACCGTCGAAATTGACCGGCGCTGCGGGCAACCCGTCCGGGGACATCGTTCTATCCATCGACGCCATGGGGGGGGACAAGGGTCCCGCGCCGATCGTCGCGGGCCTTGCGAGGTTCCTCAAGAAGCGCGCCGATGCGCGAATCATCTTGCACGGCGACGAGGCGCAGTTGCGCGACCTGGTGCGCAAGCGCCGGATCGAGGATCGCGTGACTCTCCGCCACGCCCCCGACGTGGTGGCGATGTCCGACAAGCCAAGCCATGTCATGCGACAGGGCCGCAGCAGTTCCATGTGGTCGGCGATCGAGGCGGTGCGCGCGGGCGAAGCGCAGGTCTGCGTCAGCTGCGGCAACACCGGCGCGCTCATGGCGATCTCGATGGTGCGGCTTCGCAAGGTCGACGGGGTCAACCGTCCGGCGATCGCCTGCCTCTGGCCCTCGCGCAACGAAAGCGGCTTCAACATCATGCTGGACGCCGGCGCCGACATTCGCGCCGACCAGGACGACCTGCTGATGTATGCCCTCATGGGGGCGTCCTACGCGCGCAATTCGATGGGGCTGACGCGACCGCGGGTCGGGCTGCTCAACGTGGGCGTCGAGGAACACAAGGGCCGGGCCGAGCTCAAGGTCGCCCAGGACCTGATCGCAAAGGCCGCCGAGCGCGGGGAATACGACTATGTCGGCTTCGTCGAGGGCGGCGACCTGCCCTCGGACCGGGTGGACGTGATCGTGACCGACGGCTTTACCGGAAATGTCGCGCTCAAGACCGGCGAAGGCACCGCCAACATGATCTCGCAGCGCCTGCGCGAGGCTTTCCGAAAGACACCGCTGTCGCGCATTGCCGCGCTGCTGGCGGCAACCTCGCTGCGCCGTCTGAGCAAGCGCATCGATCCGCGCCGGGTCAACGGCGGGGTTTTTCTGGGCCTCAACGGCACCGTCATCAAGAGCCACGGGTCGGCCGACTCGACCGGCGTTCAGGCGGCGGTGGACATGGCCTATCAATTGGCCGCCTCGGGTTTCTCGCACCGGCTGGCCGCGCGGGTTGCATCCGCCGCGGCCCTTGCGCAGGATGGTGCGGAAGTTGGCGCACCCCATGCGGTGGATTTGTCCCCCGCATCACCCGGCGCGCCGAGGGCAAAGGACCGATACAGCACATGACACGCCGGGCTGTCGTACGGGGCATCGGGCACTATCTGCCCGAGCGCGTCGTCGCTAATGCGGAATTCGAAAAAACACTGGACACCACGGATGCGTGGATCCGCAGCCGCTCGGGCATCGAGCGGCGCCATTTCGCCGCCCCGGGCGAGAATACCTCGGACCTGGCCACCCGCGCCGCGCTGGCCGCGCTGGCCAACGCGGGAATGGAGGGCGCCGAGATCGACGCGGTCATCCTGGCCACCTCGACCGCCGACCTGACGTTCCCCTCGGCCGCGACCATGGTGCAAGAGGCAATCGGCAACACGAGCGGCTTTGCCTTCGACGTGCAAGCGGTCTGTGCCGGCTTCGTCTATGCGCTGGCAAATGCCAACGCGCTGATCACCTCGGGCCAGGCCGACAGGGTGCTGGTCATCGGGGCCGAAACCTTCAGCCGGATCATGGACTGGACCGATCGCGGCACCTGCGTGCTGTTCGGCGACGGCGCGGGCGCGCTGGTGCTGGAAGGCGTCGAGGGCACGGGCACCCCCGCCGACAGCGGCATCCTGGCCACGGACCTGAATTCCGACGGGCGCTTCCGCGATCTTCTCTATGTCGACGGCGGCGTCTCCACGGGCAGCGCGGGTGTCCTGCGCATGCAGGGCAAGGAGGTTTTCCGCCACGCGGTCGAGAAACTGGCAACCACGGCCGAAACGGCGCTGGCGCGCGCGGGGCTGACACATGACGACGTGGATTGGGTGGTGCCGCACCAGGCCAACATCCGCATCATCGAGGCCACGGCCAAGAAACTGGCCCTGCCCATGGAGCGCGTGGTGGTGACAGTGCAGGATCACGGCAACACTTCCGCGGCCTCGATCCCGCTGGCGCTTTCTGTCGGCGTGCAGCGCGGCCAGATCAAGCCCGGCGACCTGATCGTCACCGAGGCCATCGGCGGCGGCCTGGCCTGGGGCGCGGTGGTGCTGCGCTGGTAGCGCGAAGCCCCTCTCAATTGCATCGACCAAGTACCTGTTATTGACTCTCTTTTTGCCCTGGGCCTAAAGTATTTCAAAACAGGGGGACGGTATGTCAGAGAAGACGCTTACCAGGATGGATCTTGCCGAGGCCGTCCACGAGGAAGTCGGCCTGTCGCGCAACGAAAGCGCCGAGTTGGTGGAAACCGTTCTGCAGCACATGTCCGATGCCCTGGTAGAGGGCGAGAACGTCAAGATATCGTCCTTCGGCACCTTCTCGATCCGGGACAAGGCCGCGCGCATGGGGCGAAATCCCAAGACCGGAGAAGAGGTGCCGATCTCGCCCCGCCGGGTGCTGAGCTTCCGGCCCAGCCACCTGATGAAGGACCGCGTCGCCCATGGCAACAAGCGCTAGGAACGCAAGGGGATGACCAAGTCCCGCGACGCGTTCCGCACCATTTCGGAGGTGGCCGACTGGCTGGATACCCCGGCCCACGTCCTGCGGTTCTGGGAAAGCAAGTTCACCCAGGTGAAGCCCGTAAAGCGCGCCGGCGGGCGCCGCTACTATCGCCCGCAGGACATGGAATTGCTGGGTGGAATCAAGGCCTTGTTGCATGATGACGGGATGACCATAAAGGGGGTCCAGAAGCTGCTGCGCGAAAAGGGCATCAAGCATGTCGCGGCCATGGGCCGGTCGCTGGACAGGGAAGAAATACCGGACGCCACGGGCGCGCTCGAAGCGGGGCCTGCAAACGCGCCCGACCCGGCGCCAGCCGCGCCCGAACGGCGTCCGGCCCGCGCCACACCGGCGCCCGAGGCCACGCCGCCGCATGTCCACCCTGCCTCTGCCGCCGCCCCGCCCGGAGCGGACAACGTGGTGCCGCTTGCCCCCGGCCCGGACGTTGAAGAGGCCGGCCACGACCGACCCGGGCAGGCCCCTGCCCCGGACTCGCCGGATCGGGACACGCCCGAGACCGGCACGCCCGCCGCCGCCCTGTTGGCCGCGATTCCCGACGATCCGGCCGATTCCGACTCGCGCGCGCGGCCCCGCGTCATGAACGTGCTGCGGCGCATCCCGGACCCCGAGCGCCAGTTGCAGGCCCGCGCCGGCGAGATCGCCCCCCTGCTGGACCGGATGCAGGCCCTGCGCGATCGCATCTCTCAGCGTTGATCGGGGCAATGGGCCTGCAAATCGCCAATTCGCCCTTGCGGTACGGGTCGGATTTAGTATGTAACACGCCTAGTCGGGCTATGGCGCAGCCTGGTAGCGCGTCCGTCTGGGGGACGGAAGGTCGCAGGTTCGAGTCCTGCTAGCCCGACCAACAAAACCGCCCGTCGGCGCACACGCGCGGCGGGCGCTTTTGCATCCGGCACAGGTCTGTCAGGGGGAAGATCAGCATGATAGCGGGGATGGATGCCGGCGTCCTGGCCGACCACCAGATCAAGGCGATGATCGCTGACGCGCGCATCGGCGCCGCCTCGCCCATCCTCAACGACCAGGTGCAGCCGGCCTCGCTCGACCTGCGACTGGGCGACGTGGCCTACAGGGTGCGGGCCTCTTTCCTGCCAGGCAGGGACCGAACGGTGATGCAGCGCCTGGAGGACCTGACCATGCACCGCATCACCCTCACGGGCGGTGCGGTCCTGGAAAAGGGCTGTGTCTATGTCATCCCGCTGATGGAGCACCTCAGGCTGCCCGAGGGCATGACAGCCGCTGCGAGCGCCAAGAGTTCCACCGGCCGGCTGGACCTGATGACCCGCGTCATCACCGACGACGGCGTGGAGTTCGACCGCGTCCCCGAAGGCTACGACGGCCCCCTCTATGCCGAGATCTGCCCGCAGAGCTTCTCGGTGCTGGCCCAGCCGGGCCAGTCGCTCAACCAGGTCATATTCCGGCAGGGCCACACCTTTCTCAGCGATGCCGAACTGGCCGCTGTTCACGCCGAAACCCCCGTGGTCACCGGCGACCCGGTGATTTCCGAGGGGCTCGGGTTCTCGGTGGACCTGCGCCCTGAAAGCGGCGACCTCGTGGGCTATCGCGCCAAGCATCACAGCGGGTTGGTGGACCTGGCACGGGTGAACCACCACGCGCCCGAGGACTACTGGGAAGAGGTGCGCACCTCGCAGGGCCGCATCATCCTGGACCCCGGCGCCTTCTATATCCTGGTCAGCCGCGAAGCGATCAGCATCCCCCCCGGGTACGCTGCCGAGATGGCCCCCTACCTGGCCATGGTGGGCGAGTTCCGGGTTCATTACGCGGGCTTTTTCGACCCCGGCTTCGGCTGGGACGGCGCGGGCGGCGCGGGGTCACGCGGCGTGCTGGAGGTCCGCTGCCACGAGGCGCCCTTCGTGCTGGAACACGGCCAGATCGTCGGGCGGCTGGTCTACGAGCGCATGTCGGCCCGGCCCGCCGCGCTCTACGGCCGGGCGATCAAGTCGAACTACCAGGGCCAGGGGCTGAAACTGTCCAAGCACTTCCGCAGCTGACGGTTTCCGCTCGGCTAAAGGCTCGATCGGTGGCGTTTGTCAGAAGGGCGGATTGCGGAAATCTGCCGCGGTGGCAATCCGATCTCCCAACAACGATTAAGGCCGACATTCAGGGCGGACAAAAGTCGAGTTTCCTTACCCGCTGCCGCACGACCCCTCCGAGCCCTTCGCGGTCAGTCCCGCAAAGGCGCCTGTATCCGGCTTCGTTTGATTACGGACGGCAGGATACCAAGCCAAAGGCCCGGCGGGTCGCCCTCATTCTCGCGAAGCGCTGGCGGAGCGGCTGCGCGATGGTTCGCTCTGAGAATGGCAGGCCAACTGCTGAGGAACTGAAGAGCCTTTCGAAAAGTCTTCAAAGCTTCAGAGTTTTTTGAGGCTGCCGCGACTAACGCGACAGCCCCTTGAGCCGAGCACTGCAGCATTCTGTTCAATGTGCTGGACGATGTCTTGTAGTCACTCGGCCAGCGCGACGTCGCGGGGGCCCGTGAAGTCGAGCAGGCCGATGCAGGGGACGTCGCTGTCGCAGCGGTCGGCATGTACGACGCCGCCTTCGACCAGGGAATAGTCGCCTGGCACGGTCGCAACCTCGGTACCGTCAGCCTCGATATGCACCCATGTTCCCGCGATGCTGAGCCCCCAGTAATCGTGGGTATGAGTGTGCATCGGCAGCGCGACGCCCGGGTCCATCTTGAACAGCCAGGCCGCGCCGGTGGCGTCGTCGCCCCAGGCCAGCGCCAGTTGCACGCCGGGGATGGGCGCATCGACCCACTCCACGTTCGCCAGGGCGACATGGTGTTCGCCGTGGGCGTGGTTCTCGGCAAATGCGGCCGTTGTCAGCAAGGCCGCCGTGGCGGCAGCGATCAGTGTCTTGAACATTGGATAGGTCCTTTCGGGTTTGGAAGTCTTTGAGGGTTAGGGATCAGGCGTCGGCACCGCCGAGCACGCCGTCGAGCTGCATCTCCTTGAGGAGCGCGTCCTGCCGGGGCTGGGTGAAGGCGTTCACCTCGTCGACGCCCCAGGTGATGCCGACGACGGTGCGTGTGGGGCGTTTGCCGGGTGCTGCGTCGGCGAGCCCGAGATAGGCGTCGACGACAAGCTGCGGGTCGGGGGCCTGATCGCTGGCCAGCATGTCGGCGAAGCCCGACACCATGGCCGTGGGGACGTTCTTGAGCTCCCCGTAAGCGTCCAGAACCTCGGACCGCGCCGGAGGTTTGCCCGCCGCCAGCAGGTTCGACGGAAACGGCCCCGGCTCGACCAGCGCGATGTCGACGCCGAACGGCGCTACCTCGTAGCGCAGGCTTTGGCTGTAGGCCTCAAGCGCATGCTTGGTCGCGCAATAGGTTCCGAAGAAGGGCACCGACACCCGCCCTGCGATCGAACTCGTGTTGACGATCAGGCCGCTGCCTGCGGCGCGCATCGACGGCAGCACCGCCTGCATCGCGCGGATGGCGCCGAAATAGTTGGTGTCCATCTGTTCCGCGGCCTGCGCGACGCTGTAGGCCTCGGTCATGCCGATATACATGATGCCGGCATTGTTGATCAGGATGTCGACGGGGCCCTCGGCGAGGATGCGAGCAAAGCCATCAGTCACCGAGGCGTCGCTGGTGACGTCCATCCCGGCGATGGCGATGCGGGGGGAGTATGCCTCCAGTTCCGCCTTCTTCACCGCGTTCCGTCCGTCGGCATCGCGCATCGTGCCCCAGACGCGATCACCCCGGTCGGCGAAGGCACGCACCGCCGCCGCGCCAAAGCCGCTGCTGGCCCCGGTGATGACGACCGTTCTTCCGGTGTCTGTCATGGATCGTTCTCCTGCTTGCCTGTGGCGTTACCAACTGGTACGAATATCAACGACTATCTGTCAAGAAATAAATACCGATCGGTATCAAATGAATGACGACGATCCGAAACCCGCGCGCGGCCGCCCGCGGACTATGAACGCCGACAAGGTGCTCGACGTTGCCATGACCGCCTATTGGCAGAGCGACCCCGCCGATGTGTCGGTCAATGCGATCTGTCAGCTGGCGGGAATCTCGAAGCCCTCGCTCTATCGCGAGTTCGGCAGCGAGGACGGGCTGTCACGCGCGGCGCTGGATCGATATGCCGAACAGGTGCTGTCGGAGATGTTCGTGCTCCTGCACAGCGGGACGGGGTTACGCGAGACGCTTGCCGCACTGATCGACTTCGCCAGCGACGATCCGCGAATGGAGACCGGCTGCCTGTTCTACAAGATGCGCGCGGGCAAGCACCGGCTCGGGCCGGAAACGCGCGCGCGGGTTGAGGAGATCGACGCGGCCGCGCAGGGGGCCTATGCGGCGTTCCTGCAAGCGGCCCGCGATGCCGGGGAGTGGCCCGCCGGGCTGTCGGTCGAGGCCGGGGCAAACTACCTGGGCGAGCAGATCGCGCTGGCCATCACCCAGCGCGCCTCTGGCGAAGACCCGGCCCGCATCCGCGAAATGCTGACGCTGGCGCTGTCGGCGTTAACGCGATCATGACCGCGTCGCCGCGTGCCCTCATGCCGGATTACCTGCGCCTTTTCGCGCTGTTCGGCATCGTCGTGGTCAACGTCCAGTACATCGCGTTCTCGGCGCTCGGCAGCTTCGCCGACCCGGGCGGCGAGACGGCACCGGACGCCATCACCCTTTGGCTGGTCAACGGGCTGGCGCTCCTGAAGACGTACGGGCTGTTCTCCTTCATGTTCGGCGTGGGGCTGGGGTTCCTGATGCGCTCGGCGGCGCGGCGCGGGCTGCCCTTCGGGCTCCTCTACCGCAACCGGATGATAGGCCTTCTGATCCTCGGCGGCGCCCATGGCTGCCTGTTCTTCCCGGGCGACATACTGACGATTTACGCGGTTACCGGATCGATCCTCTACCTGTTCCGGGACTGGCCGGTGCGGCGCCTGGTGCGGGTCGGCGCGGCGTTGCTGGTTGCACAAGCCCTGATCGCGCCGCCGCTCCTGCTCGCCGCGCCGGAGACGCCGCCGGACATCGTCGCGATGGAGCGCGCGATCCTGACCGAGGGCGGCTTCCTCGAAGCCGTCCTGTTCCGCAGCATCGGCTTCGCCTTCATCATGCCGTCTTTCCTGATCATCCAGGGGATATCGGCGCTCGGCTGGTTTTGCCTCGGGCTCGCGGCGGTGAAATGCGGCATGATCGACGACGCGCTGCACCCGCTCTGGCGTCGCGCGCGGCACTGGTGCCTTGGACCGGGGGTCTTGCTGGGTCTGGCTGGGGCCGCGATCTGGCAATGGGGGCCGCCGGTCCCCGGTGGCGTTCTGACCGTCGTCGCGGCACCGGTCGCGACGCTCGGGTATCTCGGGCTGATCGCGGCAGTCTCACGCCCGCCGGGGCCGATCATGGCGCAGGCGTTGGCCGCCGGCGGGTCGAGCCTGAGCATATATCTCGGCCAGTCGATCATTCTGTCGACGATCTTCTCGGGCTACGGGTTGGGGTTGTGGAGCGCGGTGGACCGGCTCACCGCCGTGTTCATCGCCCTCGCGGTGACGGTCGGTTTGATTGGAAGCCTGCTGATGTGGCGGGCCTATTTCGCGGTTGGCCCTTTCGAGTGGCTTCTGCGACGGATCACGTATGCTCGTCCCGGAACCTGACACCTGACGTTCGGCCGGCGAAGTCACCATGGCGCGAGTGAAAAAGTGGCTTCATATCAATTTCTCGAGGTGGAAAACGGTCGATCTCCGTACAGACCCCTCCGGCGAACGCCCGCATTCGCCCGATAAGCCGACGCAGCGCTCTATTCGCCAGACGGCTGTTCGGTCCGCTCCGCCGACCTCGGGCTGGACGACGATGCTGCACGTTGCCACGAAGGGCCGGTTCGGGGAAGCTGCGGCGCAGCCATGGCAAGCCTCGTGAATGTCCGGAGAGGGCCGGTCGCGACCGTATCAGCCAGTTCCACCAATCGTCGCGGTGGCGAGAGGTTGAATGTCAGGACGCCACCAACGGGGTGCTGGCCGCGACGGCCCATGCAAGGATGACACCCATAACGAGCCCCGTTGACCATGGATCGCTGCGGGCTCTGACCCAGCGCGACGCGAGCCCGTAGACAAGCCAGAACAGAACCATCACAGGAAGCACGGTGAACGCGATCCCGAGCCTGGGGGAGATCAACATCGCGCAGAGCAGGATCGCCGGCGGCAGGAGCCTTTGGACCATTGCCGCAATCCGGCAGGATCGCGCGACCTGCAACGCATCCGCCAAACAGAACGGGATGGTCCCGAACATCAGGCCGCCCATGAGCCAAAGGCGCGGGCCGGTGGGGACGAACGCCGCCCCGTAGCGGTCCAGGGCGGGCGCAAAGACACACAGGCCCCAGATCAGAAGAAGCAGGCCCGCCAGTGAGCGGATGCTTTGCGGGCGAACTCCGGACCGCCACCAAAGCGCAATCTGGATCACCCCCCAGGTTCCGAAGAATGCGGTCAAGGCGCCGAACGCGACGAGCCCCCCTGCGCCCGGCGGGATGATCGTCACGGCCAGAAGGGCTGGTGCAATGGGCGCTGCGAGGATCACCCATGCCCGACGGCCCTGCCGCGCCGGACCAGGCACGGTTGGTCCCAGCACCGTGCTGAGCGGCCACATCAGCGCGACGAGCGCCGCCAGTAGCGCCATAAGCCACGGACCAATGTGGGGCAGCGACCCGTGAGACGCATGTCCGGTCGCCCCGGCCATCCAGTCGCGCAACTCGGTCAAGGTGAACGGGCTGTAGAGCACACCGACATGGCCGACCCACCGGGCGGACACGGCGCGACGCGCGACAGGGCCGAGCGCGACCGTCTCTCCCTCGGTCGCGTCCGGATCGAGCTGGCGAAGGCGGTCGAGTGCGACCTTGCGCAGCCGGTCTTCCCGCGCACCTGACACGATCAGCAAACGTTCGGGCGCCTCGGGGGTGACGGCATCGGAATACATTGAAATCGCCACGACTGCAGCGGTACCTTCAAGCCGCTCCGCCGCGCGGATCACGACGTCGGTTGCCATCGAATGTCCGACCAGAGACACCGCACCCGTCACGCCCGGCAATCCAGCCGCCGCACGCGACACGGCGATGGTCTGGGTCACCAGTTGTTCCGTCGTGCCCTCCAGTGAGGTGACATTGGCCGACATCGGCTCCGAATTGCGACCGTGGCCGTAAAAATCGAATGCGGCAACGACGAAACCTGATCGCGCCAAGGCGATCGAGATCGGTTGCATCATCTGCCGCGATCCGGCGTAGCCGTGCGCCACGACCACGAGCGGGCCGCCATCGGCGTTATCTGATCGCCAGATCGTCACAGGGGTCTCTGCGAGGGTCAGCGTCTCGGACGCGACGCCCGTGCGCTGCCGTTCGAGCATCGTGACGGAAAGCACGGCAACAAGAATTGCTGCCGTCGCGAAGATCATATGCACCATTCGATTCATCTGCATTGGTGCGATGATAGCGCGACAGCGGAGGATAGTCGCGAAGCCAACTTCAAGTGCTCGAACAATGGTGCGTGCCTAAGCCGATGGCCGCGTCGGGGTAGCCGCGCCGCAGCGGTGGGGATCTCGTCGAAAGTTCCGAATGGGCCGAAAGGCCCTTTCCGTCACCTGGTGAGCTGGTCTGTGGTCCTGCCACTGGCCCGTCGTTGCCTACTCAAAGGGACCGGAAAACTGCAGATCATATTCCTCTGCGCGTGGTCGCGTTGGGTTTCCGGGCGCAACGGACAGGTGGCAATCCGCTACGTCTCAATTCATCGCGTGTGGTCTGAGTGCGTTGGCGCCCTGGCAACGACCTAAACCCGGCTAGCGGCAGTCATAGGCGATCCTGAACCCGGTATGGCTCGCCGCGGTATCCGGGGCGCGTCCTGATCTTGCGGCGATGCGGTAGCGCCAGCAATAGCTGGAATGACATAGGAATGACCCGCCTTTCATAACCCTGTCGCCGTCCCGTTTCGCTTGGGCATTGCGGGTCTTGGCCTTCGATTTGAGCGAGTTGATCCGGTAGCGATCTGCGGTCCACTCCCAGACATTCCCTGAAAAATTGAACAGGCCCGCCGGGTTCGGGACGAAGGCATCGACCGGGGCGGTGCCGTAATACCCGTCGGCGCATGTGTTCGTGTCGGGAAATCGGCCCTGCCAGATGTTGCAAAGAATCGTGTCGTCGCCAGGCTCTTCTTCGCCCCATGGATAACGCCGATCCTCCAACCCGTTGCGCGCGGCGTGCTCCCATTCGATCTCGCTCGGCAGACGGCCGCCCGCCCATGCCGCAAAGGCCAACGCGTCGTTCCAGGAGATCTGGGTGACGGGATGATCCGGTGCGGCCTCGGGCTCAGCCTTGCCGGATGGGTATTTCCAATAGGCCCCCGAGACGGCCCACCACCAGCCAGCCTTGTTGTATCCGCCAACGACGTCGGCGCTGCCAGGGCGCGACAGCAGGCCCCGGAATACGAACGACCATCCGATCTTTTCTGCCTCGGTCAAATACCCGGTCTCGGCCACGAATTCGGCGAAGCGGCCGACGGAGACGCAATGGGCTTCGATGGCGAAGGTCCGCAGCGATGCGCGGCGAATGGTGCCTTCTCCATCATCGGGAATGACCGGAGTCCTGGTGCCGGCCCAGGATTTGACGGCGGAAAAACGTGCAACGGGTGGTTTGGTATCGGCCATGCGCTTTACCTTTGTCAGGTGCCGTGTGCCCTGAAGACCGGGATCGAACGAACAAGGTCCCGGGCATGGCGGACAAGCGCCTCGGCAATTGGATGGTCGCCGTTGGCCTTCAGCATGGCGATCCCTGAATCCAGCTGCCATAGAGGCTCGCTTGTGGCGTGTAACCGGTAACCACGCTCTTGCAGCCAATCGCGCAACAGGGTCGGTACGGACATCACCATGCCTTCGGATTTCAGCAGTTCAAGCCCAAGCTGCAAAGAGGAGGTTGTCAGCGCGATCCGAGGCGGCGCAAGACCAAGCTGGTAGAACGTCTTTTCCATGCTTGTCTTGAGTTGCGGCTCGGTCTGGAACAAGACCCAGGACAGATCCTCCAGAGCTTCCATCGGCATCTTCTGATCCTCGGGCAAATCCGGCAAGACGCCGGGCCAATACGCCACGCCATGTTCAATCCGGCATAGGCGCGTGACCTCGATCAGCGGATCTTCGACCTTTTCGATCGCAGCCGTGATGACGAAATCCAGCTCTCCGTCGCGCAGGGCGCGGGCATGATCGTCGGCGGACCCGGTCAGGACCTGGAACGAGGATTGCGGAAAGTCGTGCCAAAGCCTGCGCAGGATGTCCGGCATGAGAAGCAGTTGATAGGTCAGACCGCAACCGATGCTGACCGCATCATGGTACCCCCGTTTGATTGCGTGCACATCGCGGCAGGCGCGTTGATATACGGCCTCCATATCCTTGAGGTGGCGAAAGAGGACCCGGCCTTCTTCCGTCAGCTCCATGCCGCGCGGTTGCCGGAGGAACAGCTTGGCGCCAAAGGTTTGTTCCAGCGAGGCGATGGTCCGCGTCAGACTCGGCTGGGCAATGTTCAGGTCATTCGCCGCCGCCGTCACATTTCCCAGCTCGGCAACCTTCAGAAAGACAATGTGCTTTCGGTCCATGATGTGCCCCGGTTCATTCGGCCTGTGCTGGAACCATACGTCCCAGGCATTGATATGCAAGAACGCGATAGCGCATCACTGATTAGGGGCTAGCCGTCCGTCGGTTCCACGCTCCGTGCTGCAATGGTCGCGGGTTGGGACAGTATTTGCGGCCCGGCATCGCGGGGTATCGGCAATCCGAGCCGGGCATAGAGTTCTGCCGGGGCATCGTGCCTGCGCATGTGTGCGCGCATGGTCACGGTGAGTTCCAACTCGATATCGGCGTCGCGGAACGGGCGCTGCTGTTCCGGGTCGGTGGCAAGATCATAGAGCACCGTTTCCGTGTCGAAGAAAACGAGCGGCCCGAAATAGGGGTTGAAGGGCGACTTTTCCAATGCCGGTGTACGCAAAAGCCGGGCGCCCTTGGTAAAGTCAAAGGGGGCCACAAGATCGGCCTGCGCCAATTCGTCCACCTCGAACAGGAAATTCAGGGTCGTTGGCATGATGGTGTACTGAAACAGCCCCTCGGTCGTGACGTGTTCGGGGTAGAGCATGAAGACATGCCGCCCGTCGCAGACATTCACCGCGCTTCCGAAGGTTCCGAAGATGACCGCATCGCGAATGGACTGGTCACCGGCCAGCAAAGGCAGGATCGAGTGTCCGGTGACCTCGGGCGGGACCGCGCAATCGTGAAGCCCGAGGAAAGTGGGCATCAGGTCGGTCGTCTGGGTCAGAGACTTGCACCGGCTGCCCCCCTGATCCGCGTAATCGGGATGATAGGCGAATAGAGGGATATGGGCGATCTCTTCGTAGATGGGCATCCGGTTCTTTGCCCACCAGTCATGTTCGCCCAGCAGGAATCCGTGATCGGTCGAAACGATCAGGGCGGTGTCCTCCCACAGCCCGTGTTCATCGAAATAGTCAAGAAGACGGCCCAGTTGTTCGTCGCAGAAGGCAAGGTTGGCGCGGTAATGGGCGTTCAGTTCGCTGCATTCCTCCGGGCTTTCCTGCACCCGGCCATAGGGTGGCCAATCAAGGGTCGGCCCGTTGTAATCCGTCGGAAACTCCTCCTTGAACCGTTCCGGCGCGTTGAAGGGTTCGTGCGGATCAAAGGTCTCGATTTGCAGGAACCAATCGTCCGCGGCCCCGTTCTGATCTAGGAACTTGATCGCCGAGTCGAAGCATTGAGTCAGCGGATAGTCGCTTTCCTCATGCAGGTGTTGGCGGTTGATGATGTGATGATACTGATCGACGCCGCGGGTCTCGCTGTATTGTAGCGGGTGATATTGCTGCTTCAGCTTGGGCCAGTCGGGCGCGACTTCGGCCTGCCATGCATCGCCATGCTGACCGCGCAGGTATTCCCATGTTGTATAGCGCGTGTGATAGGTGGCCCCGCCGTCGCGGAAATACTGCAAATGATCGGTGATCAAATGTGAATAGACGCCCGATGCGCCGAGGATCTCGGGGAACGCGTTGTCAAAGGGTTCCATCGGTCCCCAGGACCGGTGCATGAAACTCAGTCTGCCGGTCTGCATGTCCCGACGGGCCGGGATGCAGGGCATGGAGCCGACATAGTGATTGTCAAAGGTGACGGATCGCGCCGCCAGGCGGTCGAAATTCGGTGTCTTGATCGTTTTCGCGCCATAGGGACCAAGCGAAAGGCGGTTCAGCGAGTCGAATAGAACAAAGACGGTGCGCATGAGACCCTTTCCATTGAGTGCAGAGGCCACGTACCGGCCCATGTCGAGCCTAACAAGCAGGGAAATGCTTCTAAAATATTGTTTTTGAATGAGCTGATAGCAAAATGTTATACGTAGAAATGGGCTGTAGCTTCCCCTTTCCCATGCCTAAAAGCTATCAGTTGAGCACAAAGTGATATTTGAAATAGAGGATTTCGGCTGACTATAGTCGATCCATCGGCGCCTGGAAGAGGAGAGCGGGCCTGCCGAAATCCGCAACAATGCCCGCTAGGGGCGCCCGAATGGGAGGAATATAATGCCTATCTTCAACTTCAAACCGGCCCTGGCAGGTCTTGCACTTGCCGCTGCCGCCACCACCGCGCAGGCGGAGTTCCCCGAACGGGACATCGAAGTGATTTTCCCGTGGCCGCCCGGTGTCACAATGACCTCCAGCCAAGTCATGGCGGAAGCCATGAGCGAGGAGCTGGGCGTGAATGTCACCGTGATTTCGACACCAGGGGGAACCGGCGTCAAGGCGATGGAAACCGCGATGAATCGGCCCGCCGATGGCTACACGATTTTCGACGGTTGGGTCGCGCCGATGGTCGTGCAGTCCCTGCTCGGCAATATAGATGCCGACCACACCGCCTTCACGCCGCTCTATGCATTGGGGGCCGTGCCGAATTCGGTGATCGTGCGTGCCGATGACGACCGCTTCCCGGACTTTGAGTCTCTCGTCCAATACATGAAGGACAACCCTGGCGATCTTCGCTACACCTCCGGTGCCTACGGGAACCTGCCCCATGTTGGCCTGGCGAATATGTTCAAGGCGACGGACACGGTGGCGCAGCATGTGCCCTATGCCGGGCTCGAAGAGGCGCTCAAGGATATGCGTGGCGGTATTCTGGACTTCATGGCCGGCAACCCGGGGTTCGTTCGCGCCAATGGCGAGCATGTCCGGGTCCTGACGGCGCTGAGTGACCTGCAGTCGGTTCAGGACATCTTTGGCGGCGTTCCGTTGATCGCTGAATCCGAGGCGCTGGATTACCCGCTGACGGGCCTCGCACCGATGGGCTGGAGTTGGTATGTTGTGCCGAATGGGACCCCGGAAGAGCATGTGGAGGTTCTGCGTGAAGCAATGGCTGCAGCGCTGAAGCGGCCCGAGGTCAAGGAGTACTTCGACAGCATCGGCCGTCCACTGCTGGGCTATCCGCCCGAGGACTACATCGACACCGTGGACGCCGTTCGCGAGCAGCTCTCCACCGCGACCGATGCGATCGAGTGGGAAGCAGAAAAGCTGGACTCGATCCAGTAAGCACGGCCACCTCTCAGCCGTGAAAAGCGTGGCCCGGTCGTCCTCCCGCCCGGGCCACGAGCGTATCCATCACCACCGGAAACAGGAGCCCTGTTGCCATGACCCGTTCGAAGCCCCAGCCTGACGCAACGCAATTGGGTAGTGGTCTGCCGACGCATCCCATGTGGCGGCACATGCCCGCGGTCTTCCTGACTGTGCCCTGCGGTCTGGTGTTCTACGAAGCGGCAACCACGTTGACCGAGCAGGGTTATGCCTCGGGGACCCCCATTAGCAATGCGGCCCTGTATCCGCGTTTGCTCGCGGGGTTGTTGCTGGCCCTGTTGGCCCTGCAGGTCGTGTCGGATGTTCGGTCAGGTCCTGAGGCTGCGGGGTCTGAACCGGCGGCTGCGCCGGACAGGCCGGGCCAGCTTCTATTTGCCGCGCTCGGCATGGTTGCCTATGTCTTGCTGCTGCCGGTTCTGGGCTTCCTGCTGGCTACGCCGATTTTCGTTCTGGCGATGTTGCTGGCGCTTGGCGACCGTGATCCGGTGACGCTGTCCGCGTTGCCGTTGGGTCTCACACTTGGGTGTCTGGCCGTGTTCCAAGGCCTTTTCAGCGTCAACCTTCCCCGGGGCCTCCTGGGGATCGCTGTGAACCTCTGAGCCGGAGGTTGCCATGGGCGTCGACGCACTGATCGCAGGATGGGAGCTGTTCGGGACACCGCTCGCCATTGCGATGACCATTTTCGGATGTTTCCTCGGGCTCATCATCGGGGTCATGCCGGGGCTGGGGCCACTGATGGGGATCATATTGCTGCTACCGGCAGTGTTTCACCTGCCCCCCGTCGCTGCGATGGGCGCACTGATTGCGATCTTTGTCGGGGGCTCCTGTGGCGGCGCGGTGTCGGCCATCGTCCTGCGCATCCCGGGCACGCCCATCGCGGCTGCCACCCTGTTGGACGGCTACCCAATGGCACAGAAGGGCCGGGCGGGCGAAGCCATTGGTCTGGCGATCTCGGCGTCTGCGGTCGGCGGCATCATCGGCGGCATCATCCTGATCGCATTGGCGCCTGTGCTGGCGGATTTCGCCCTGCGGTTCGGGCCGCCCGAATATTTCGCGCTGACCCTGATGGGTCTGATCGCCATCGCTGTGGTCGGCCGCGAAGCGCCGCTCAAGGGGTTCATCACCGGCGTCTTGGGCCTGCTGATCGCCACCATCGGAACAGACGCGATTTCCAACGCGCAACGGTTCACTTTCGGCTATTTCGAACTGTCGAGCGGCTTTCACATCGTCGCCATCGTCGTTGGCCTTTTCGCCGTATCCGAAGTGCTGTTCCAGATCCGTGGCGGAGGCTTGCTGGAGGCGCCAAAGGTGCCGCGCGTGCGCATTTCCCTTTTCTCGCTCGTCCTGCTCTTGAAGCATCCGGTCAACCTCGTGCGCTCCAGCGCCATTGGCACGTTCTTCGGGTCGCTGCCGGGCGCGGGCGGGGTGATCAGCGCCTTCAGCTCCTACGCTGTCGCCAAGGCGCAGGCCCGTCCGGAAGACGGCTACGGAGAGGGCGCCGAAGGTGGTGTGGTGGCGACCGAAGCCGCCAACAACGCGTCTGCCGGGGGAACGCTGATCCCCACCATGGCGCTGGGCGTGCCGGGCGATGCCTCGGCGGCGGTCCTGATGAGCGCGCTGATCCTGTTCGGCTATTTCCCCGGGCCAGAGCTTTTCGAACAGAACCTCGACGTCGCGGGCGGCATGTTCCTGGCCTATATCTTTGCCAATGTCGCGTTGGCGGGTCTCGGTTTTCTCATGACCCCGGTGTTTCTGTCGGTGCTGCGCCTGCGCAAGGTGCACCTGCTGCCCGTTGTGGTGATGCTGAGCGTGATGGGCACCTTTGCGCTGCAATCTTCGATCTTCGATTTGTGGAGCATGCTGGGCTTTGGCGCCTTGGGATATTTCCTGCGCCTGCATGGTTATCCGCTGGCGCCCATCGTCATCGGTGTGGTGCTGGGGCCGATATGTGAAGCCAACTTCCGCCGTTCTCTGCTGATCTCGCGCGATGGGCTCTCGATCTTCTGGGAACGCGAGATCACCTTCACCATACTTCTCGTCACGGCACTCCTTGTGCTTTGGGGCTTGGTTGGAAAGGGTGTGTCCCGTTGGTTGAAGCGGCAGTTCCAGCGAGTAATCTAGTTTGCGCAAGCAGCCAGTTTGCGCGTCGAACGGTCAGACGCAGGCACAACTGTGACCCTCTTTGCGTCGATAGAGCCCAGGCTGGCATAGGGAGCCGGGGACCGGCAAAACCAGATTTCTTTCGGGGCGAGTCAGCCTCAAGCCCTAATGCTATTTATCTGCAGTTTTTGAACGACCAACCTCTCATGGGGGGTGAGTTGGCCAATATTGGGGTTGGCACTCGTAGCGAACGACCTCAACCAGGGGCCGCAAAGCGGCAAGGTGCTTTGTTCGCCAATCTCGGCTTTGGGCCGTGTGCAGCCGGAGTTCCAGTCGTGGGCGGACAGGGAGTTAGCACTGCTTCTGGAGGTATCCGGGATTGCGGTGATGCCAAGTAACCACTCTGTGATGCGGCGGCAGACGCGGACGCACCGTTGATCGCGCGCGCCTCGACTCCTTCGCATGTCACCGCTTTGTTGGGTCAAGATTTTCAATGAGAAACTCGACCACCACACGGTTGAATCGCTGCTGGAATGCCTCCCGGTCGAATCCCGCGGCGTCGGTGCAGGCCATTTCCCAGACGCGCGGGTTGGCCTGTTCGAGAGCGGGGTTGCAGGGCGGGCGGAAGGCGAAATGCCCCGCCGACTCCACGACATGCGCCTCCGACGGCGCCTCCAACACGGCGGCGAGCGGGGCGACGTTGGTGGCCTGCGGCACGCGTTCATCGTCCGCCGCGCCCCACAGCTGGATGGTTGCATCGAGCTCTGTGACCTCGGCCGGATCGAAGCCGAAACCGAAACCGGGCGCGGCGGCGACCACGGCTTGCAGGCCCGGGACAGGAGCGGGGAAGGCCTCGGCGGCATTGACCACGTCCGCGGCCATGCCGGCGCGGCAGACGAATTCGTCCGGTGTCGTGTCGCAGTGCGCTGAGATGCGATCCAGCGACGTCTCCCCACCGGCGGCGGCCAGCACACTGTGGCCACCGGCGGAGAAACCAAAGGCGCCGATCCGGGTGGCATCGACAAGGTCGGCGTCCGGCCAGTCGCTGCTCATGTACTCCACGACCCGGGCGAGGTGGCGCGGGCGCTCCGTGATCCAGCGCGACGGTGGCGCGGTCTCGTCCCCGTCGGAATTGCCGGGATGGTTGAGCGCCACGGCGATCATCCCCGCCTCGGCCAACGCGCGGGCCAGGGCCGCGTGCCCGCCGAACCATCCGCCATCGCCGTGCGAGATCACCACAAGCGGCAGGTCCCTGCCGTCGACGGGCGCCTGCATCGCGACGGCCTGTCCGAAGGGCGTGTTCGGTTCGTCGGGAACGGTGGCGTCGCCGGGGTACCAGACCGCGGCTTCGATGTGTGGGACCTCGGCGGTGGCCGGGATTTCCACGAACTGGAAGCCGGTGGCCAGTGCCGGTCCGGCTGCGAAGGTGAGAAGTGAGGCAAGACGAAGGGGCATGGGCCGTCCTTTCCGGTTGGTTGCGACGGGAAGCGGGCCGGCTCAGTCGCCCGCGACGGCCTGCGCGATGGCGCGGAAGGCGGCGACGCTCTCGTGGTCGTTGTCGTCGAAGAGCGGATCGGCACTGGTCTTGACGATGACCACCTCGCGGGCGGGGTCGACGTAGATGTACTGCCCCCAGACGCCGATGGCGAGGAAGTCGCCCTGCGGGTCCTCGGGAATCCACCACTGGTAGCCGTAGCCGAAGGTCCAGTGGCTGGCCGGGTTATCGCCCGGTTGCAGGTGTGGCGCGGTCGGCGCGACCGAGGCCGCGACCCAGTCCGCCGGCACGATCTTCCGCCCCTCGCGCACGCCCCCTTCGAGGTAGAGGCGGCCGAAGCGGGCCCAGTCGCGCAGGGTCGCGTTCAGGCAGCACAGCGCGAATTCGCGGCCCGCGCGGTCGGTGCTCCATGTGGCGTCGGCCTCGGCGCCCATCGGGCCCCAGAGGCGGCTCGAAAGATAGGCGGCCGGGGCCATGCCCGTTGCCGCCTCCAGCACCAGCCCCAGCGCCATGGAGTCGGAGCTGACGTAATCGTTGTAGGTGCCGGGGGCGCGCACCCGCTCCAGCCCGGCCAGCGTTTCCTCAGCCGGCACGCCCATCGCCATGGCGCGGATGAACAGCATGTTTATGTCGGACGTCGGGTTCCCGTAATCCTCATCGAAGGCCACGCCCGACGACATGGTGAGCGCGTCCTCGATCGGCACGTCGCCGTAGCCCGAGCCCGCGAGTGCCGGGACATAGGCACCGATGGGGTCGCGGATGCTGGCGATATGCCCTTCCTCAACGGCGATGCCGATCAGCGCCGACAGCACCGATTTCGCCATCGACCAAGAGGTGAAGGGCGAGGTCTCGTCAGCGCCCTGCCGATACGCCTCGTGGGTGATCGCGCCCCGGTGGACGACCAGCAGGCCGGTGGTCTCGGTCCGGTCGAGGAAGGCGTCGAGGTGGCGGGTCGCGCCATCGAAGGCATAGGTCTCGGGCAGCGGTGCCGGCGCACGGTCGAAGGCCCAAACATCCGCACCACGGGGCACGGAACGGTCGGGAAAGACTTGATCCATGGCGCGGAAGTTCTCCACCCGGTGACTTTCCCAGAACAGGGTGATCCCGGCCCAGGCCGGGGTCTGCCGGAGCCAGAGGAAGGCGGCGAGGATCAGGACGGCGAACGCGGCGAGCGTCCAGAGGGCGATGCGGGTCAGGCGGCGTGCAAGCATGGTTATGTCTCCTCTCGACGGATCAGGCGCGGACGGCGCCGCGCGTCACGCGGGCGGTCCACCAGAAAATGACGGGGGTGATGAGTGCGGTCGGACCGAGCCAAACCACCAGGTCCGGCAGGAAGCCGAGGTTCACGACGCCCGCGGCGGTGATGGTGGCGATTGTGCCGCCCAACATCCGGCCGAGGTGCCGCGCGATGCGCGCCTTGCCGGCGACGGGTCCGCGCGCCCAGTCGCGCCAGTCAGACAGCGCGAGGGTGAGGCCGATGGAGCCGAAGACCACCAGGATCACCGGCTGCGCGCCCCCGCCCGCCAGCACGCCCTGCCCGCCCCATCCGAGCATTCCCAGCCCCGAGAGCGCCATCACCGCGCCGCCCGCATGGTCAAGGTGCCGGGGCCGCCCGTCGCGCACCTTCGCCGAGCGCCATCCGGTAAAGACGAGGTAGAGGCTGAATATCCCGACCGCGAAGAGGAACGGGTTCGGGTGCACCACAGCCAGCGCCAGCGCGCTGATCCCGACGAAGGCCATGGCGAGCGTGTAGATGTTGCCCGAGCGCCGGTGCAGCCGGCCGCCCTTGGCGCTGCCGACGGCGATGCCGGCCGCGGCCAGCGCCGCGACGCCGGCCAGGATGTGCAGGAAAAGGATCGTCTGGATCATGGGTCGATACCTCCGATGCGGGGATGTGCGGTGTTGGTGATGCGACGGGGGTAGCGGCGCCGCGCCGGACCGGGCCAGCGAAGTTGCGGAAACGGTTGGGAAATTGCGCAAACGGCATGCTAGGATCCGTTCACGATGCGTGAACGACTTGCCCGCCTGTCCCTCCGCCTTGGCCCGCCGATCGGCGTGGGCCTCGTGCTCGGGCTGATCGGGCCGTTCGGCACGTATCATACGCTGCCCATGGCGCCGCGGCTGGCCTACTGGCTCGCGGTCATCTCCGTGAACTGGCTGCTGGCCGATGCCGTTTTGCGCCGACTGGATGCGTTGGCGGGCGACCGGATGCCGATGCCGAGACTGACTGTGCCGCTTTTTGGCGCCTGCCTCGCCGCCGTGCCCGCGACCGGCGTGGTGGCGTTGGCGAACGGGCTTTCGGGGATCGGCTGGCCCGATGATGTCGCGGTCCTGTTCGGGCGGGTGCTGCTGCTGCTCGCCGCGATCTCCCTGCCCGTCTACGCGTGGGAAGACATGCAGGAGCGGATGGCGGCCATGCCCGATCCCGCACAGCCCGAAGGCGCGTCGTCAGGGAGCCAGCCTGAGGAGATCGAGCCTCGGCAGTCGGGCGCGGACGGCCTGTCGCTCTTTACAGCGCGCCTGTCCGCGCCGCTTGGCGGGCAGCTCCTCTGCCTCGAGATGCAGGACCACTACCTCAAGGTGCATCATTCGACCGGATCCGAGATGATCCTGTGCCGCATGGAAGACGCCGCGCGCGAACTCGGCGGCCTCGGCCGGCGCGTGCATCGCTCGTGGTGGGTTGCCTCCGATGCCGTGGATGGCGTCGAGCGCCAGGGCCAGCGAACCTTCCTGCGCCTGACCGATGGCCGCCACGTTCCGGTGGGTCGGTCCTTCCGACCGGACCTCAAGGCGGCAGGTTGGATAAGATTACTGTAATTCTGAAGGTCTAGAAGAAACCGATGTCTCAGCGGCCCATCCTCGGACTGCTCAGGTGGTCGCGTGCGGAGTCTGAACTCCATTCATCACGACGGAAGACGCCCACGATTCGAAGTCGCAGGCTCGCAATTCGACGGGCTGAAGACAGATTGCACAGCATGCCTTCGTGTTTTGCAGCCGAACGACGCTGTCGTCCCGCTCTGCCGACCTTCGCGCTCCAAGCATGCTGCAAGATGCACGAATGGCCCAGACATGTTTCGGCAGAAGCGGCCTTTTCTGGCCGACGATGCGGCCTCTGTTCCCGGCTGGTCTGGTTGGCCGGATGGCGGGAAGGTTTATGGCAGGCATGGTGGATCCTCCGGTCCGCCCCATACCCCCTCATGCCGGCTGCGCTATCCCACCACGGTAGTGCCGCCCAATGGCGGCTTGGAGCCCTTCTTACCAGTTCGTCCGAGTGCAGCGAACGGCCGCTCGCGCGAACAGCCACAAACGTGCCAGAACCACTTTGGTTTTGCCCCGGGGTTCTGTCTGGGCTAACCTACTGCTGTAGTGGCGGCACGAGAGGTTGGTGAGAAACGACCGTTTTTGATATCCCAGTTTTGGCAGAGGGTTTTTGTCCATAATGTCGAACAAGAATGTGCCTTCACGCGTGCAGCGACTTTACCAAGAAACGAACACCACTGGCGGTTAGTGAATAGCCCGTATGCGAAAGAGGCTCTGCTCAAGCTTGAGCCAAAGCTTATTAGATCAATCTAAAAAGAACTTGATCTGAGTGCCGCCGCCGCCTATGTCTTGATCATATCAAGACATGATAGGGAATTATCACATGGCCGATCTAAGCAAGTCCGCCGATAGCGTACAACGGAACATCGACACTTACTGGGAAACCGCGTGCACGCATCAAGACCTCATCAAAGATGCCGCGCGGGTAAAGCAATGGAAGGTCTACCGTACCGAAAATGGCGAATGGCGCTTTGGGCCGTCGCGCTTCGTAGGCTACGAAGGCATGACGCCCAAGAAATACCTCAAGAGAAAGAAGATGGGTGCCGAAGGCGGTCTGAACGGGACGGAGACAGAGAAGCACCTTAAACAGTGGACCGAGGATGTGCGGCGAAACTCGAAGCTGCACCACCAGCTACTCGATGCCTTGGCCGACTTTCTGGCCGAAGCAGGTGCTAGAGTCGGCAATGGTGCGAGTTTCAGCGTCATGATGGTTGACGGCACCTCCGAGTTTCTAAACACGCCTGATCCCAACCAGGACGATATCGAAGTAGAAGCTCTTGTTACGCTTTCGAAACGTCTGACGTCGGCGCAGCTGGAGAAGCTGACCCGGCGTTTAGAAGCACTTAGTTCATAAGCTGCGGTTTAGCCGCTCATATGCTCGGCCTAGCCGAGCGTAGGTTCGCTTTGTCTGAACGAAAGGAACAAGCTTTGAGCCGTGATATTATCAATGCCCCTGCGCTCCAGGAGGCAATCGAAGAAGCGTTGTCTGATACTCCTCCAGCCCTTCGGGACTACCTGCCCGGCCTTCGCGCATATCTGCGTCGGGCGGCAGAGAGCCACGAAAGCATACGCACAGCGCATCGTCGAAAGAGCGATCCTTCCTGGGCTCAGACAAAATTCGATGAGGGGCGGGTCCTTTACCGGTTGTACGCAAGGGACCGTGACGATTTGGTCGAGGACATCCGGAACCAGTTCGACGAGCTTGTGCAGGTGGCAGTATTGGCGCGAGATAAACGCGCGCGCGTCCAGCGCAATGCCGCTTCTTTTTTGAAGAGTCTGCCTCACCGTCGTGGCGACATCCGTGACCTTGGTCGAGAGGCTTGGCGCTTGATCGAGCAGGCCGAGACCGCTGCACTCCGGGCGCGGCGTCACGAAATTATCCGCCGTCCTGCGCATATTTCGGCAGGCCCTCTTCATGGAACGCGCTGTGTCTCGATCGATGAAGTCGCCCGGTTGGGTCGCACGGCCCGGAACTGCCTCTCTGACAATGAGGATTACTGGAAGCAGTTTGCCTCCGGCGACATCGATATCTGGTCGCTTCACGATGGCAACCGGTTAGTTGCCGCGCTTGAGGTAAAGCGGGCCTCGAACGAGGTTGCCGAGGCTTTCGGACCATCAAACGCGACTATCAGCCTTCACGACATCAGGGAAGTCACGCAGTTCTGCATGGTCGCCGGGTTCGGCATCGGTCGTGGATGCGACGGTCTTCTGGCCGAGTTTGCGACGCCATATCTGGTAGAGCCGAGGGTCGTCGAGGATGGCAAACGGATCGCGATCTACGCTGAGTGGCCGACTGCGGTGAGGATCGATTTGAGCGACAGCAGCAGTCGCATGACAATATTTAGCGGCTTAACGGAAACCTTGGCACTGTCTTTCGACCCAGAAAGGCGATGCGGCGAGAGCGCGCTTGAACAGGGCGACCCCCGCCAGTCAATCGTGCGCTTCGGTCGGAAACGCCTGAGAAGGATCGTTCGAGCGATAGCTCTGGACCAGACGGCTCCGACGCTGGTG
>NZ_DATFIP010000075.1:0-2453 GCF_035270045.1 Salibaculum sp. | reverse complement strand
GGCGGTAGCCCCCTCTGCTGTCCGTCGTTGTCGGCCCTGAGCTGCCATTCATCAGTAGCGCCGGTGCCGCGCTGCAGCCTTACGAGACCGGCCATCAATGCATCGCGCAGCATTTTCGATCAGCGGATGGCGGCAGTGCGGACCAAGCATACATCACCCTACTAGGAGAAGAGGAAGATCAAGGGGACAGGTGCAACGGCACAGGCAACAACTGCGAGGTATGGCCCAAATCCATAAAGGCGCGACGCGCCAGCGATAAAGGCCAGCCCGCCGCCGCCCCCAAGCAGAGAATTTCCGGGAGTGTTGAGGGCGACCACAAGCAGGAGGTGACGGTAGCGGTGCAGCCTTCGGCCAAGTGCCGGAGGAAAGATCATCGACAGCTTGTCCATGCGCTCGTGCGGGGCAGCACTCTCAAGTGCGGTGATAAAAGCTGCCGCCTTCGTTAATCCAAGCCACCCGAGCCCGCGGGCTATTGATGGTGCGGGGACGAGCCGCGCGCAGCCGAACGAAAGGACCAGCGCACCAACCATTCCAAAGTAAACTAATGGGGCGACCTGCCCGCCAAACAGGAGTAGCAAAGCGAACCCAATCTCGGCGCCTGGGACGAACGGAATTGCCGCTAGGACAACAAATGCAACGAAGGCAGTCATGACAATCCGATGGATCATTGGTTCGTTCATCGGGCGCATCTCGGGCACGGTCAGGTCTTTCAGATATCCTCCGAGAAACCAGCCCCCTAGAAGAAGCACGCCGTAGAAGGCAATCGCTCTACGCGTCGCCCACAGGCGCCTCAAAACCTTGCGCACATTGGATTCCCATCTGGGTCGATTGACTGCATCGCTTGACGCAATTGCGAAAGGGAAGCGGTCTCAACGCTCGTGAGCTCGCCGCCGACGAAAGTGATCTCTCGACGGGACGTCCAATACCAACGTCGGCGCTCCCAAGTGATAGTCACCCTGATCGAGCCGTCCTCGCTTACGAAGCCGTCGTAGGCGAAGCTGCCGCGGCTGTCGCTTTCAAGCGTGCCGGTGAAGCGAACCCCGTCGTCCATCGCTTCCGCATCATAGGTTCCCGGCTTGAAGCCACATCGCGTGCAGATGTCGGACCAGAAATAGCCTTCGTCGAAGTGAAGGCTGTCTTCGAGGTCTGGGCTCTCGGCTGGCCCGATCATGCCCGCAAATGACCGGCCATCCAGAATGCCCGCTGCGTTCCCCGGGCTGGAACCCACGAGCAAGACAGCAAGCGCCAAAGCCAAAGGAGTTGGAAGTTGTCTGATAACTGCGTACCTCGGAAACCAGCCTGCAGTCTAATGCTTCATCCGCCATATCGCAATTTGAGGCCTTCGGGCCTCGCAGTGGCCTCCTTCCGCTCGGGGCTCGACGCGGACATCTGAGGGTTTCGGTCAGATGTCCACTTTGTCACGGTGAGCCGACGCGAGTGCAGGGTAGCCGGTGATCGCTCTGCGGGACGAAACCGACCAGGCACGGCCATACAGGCATCGCTGCAAGCGGCTCACGTTCCCTGAAAGCGGTCGTTTGAACAGCGCTGGACGTCCCAAATCGGGGCCGGTTGTTCGCCGCGCGGGAGCATGATGTTTACATGCGGACGAAGTCCCCCGTCAGGCCGCAGCCTTGACTGACGCGTCGTCGAAGACCAATCCGAGCAGGTTAGGCCGCAGATTGAGCACGGTCGCCTGCCGCCCGCAGCCGCATCGCCTGCCTGCCGCGACAGCGAGCACGCCGAGAAAGAAATCACTCGCCAGACCTTCGTGATGATAGGTCCAGAGGTCTCGCTCGAACCTGCGCGCGTCTTCAGCCGGCATTCCCTGAAGAACGCGGTAGAGTTGCTCAGGCGTGATACGATCCCGTTGAAGCGTGTCGAGGTCCACGAGGGATCCGATCGCGCAGGTCGAGGAGGCAGAAGTCATGTCACTCACCTCCGCAGTCATCGGGAGGCTGGCAGAACCGAATCCGTACGCTTCGCGCACCCGGGAACTCCGTGAGCCTCGTTTCCTCCGGGACGAGGATTTCGCCTGCGCAGGATCCTGCAACCCGGAAACTCACGATCTTCGGTGCCACCTTCCGGCGGCTCGTCAAGATCGCCGCGGGAAGCGCGACACGATTGTGACCGGGAGCCGCGGCGCCTGGAACGACATAGAGGAGGTCCCGTCCTTTCCGGTGAACGACCTTCGCGACATGGTCGGCAGCATCCTCCAGAGGATCGGCTTCGAGAAGTGCATGACATTCGGCGATGTCGTCCTCGGCGAGGTGATCCGTGCGGGTTTCAATGTGCGGCCGGGTGGCTCGATGCGCTACAGTGTCGGCCGGCCCAGCGTGAAGGGCTGGCCCGCAGTCTGCGTCGGAGCCAAGGTCTGTCTTCAAGCTCTTCAGATACTCGAAGGCCGCATTGACCCCGAGAAACGCGCCGGCCTCACCGGCGGACTTGTCTGGATG
>NZ_DATFIP010000074.1:0-4131 GCF_035270045.1 Salibaculum sp. | reverse complement strand
TCGCCACGGCCATGAACTGCGCGAGTTCGCGATGTTCGAACTGATGGACAACCCTGCAGCGGTATCGGACTTGAGAGACATGTATCGCCGCTACCTTGACGTGGCTGCGAAGCACAGCTTTTCGGCCCTGATGGCAGGGTTTGACTATCGCGCAAGTCCGGACTGGGGCGAGAAGCTTGGATACTCCTCCGAGGGTTTGCGCGAGATGCAGCACAAATGCATCGGCTTCCTGCGGGACGTGGCCCGCCCATACGAAGATCAGCTTCCGCGCGTCTGCGTGACCGGGATTCTCGGTCCCCGAGGAGATGCCTACTCGCTGAACCGCGATATCACCGCTGACGAGGCCGAGGAATATCACGCGACCCAAATGGAGACGCTGCGCGAATGTGGCGTCGATCTCGTCTGGGCGGCGACGATCAACAACGTCCCGGAAGCGGTCGGCATCGCCCGGGCCGCAGCATCAGCCGGCCTGCCGGTGAACATCTCTTTCACTCTCGACAGCAACCATAGGCTGAAGTCGGGTCCGACCCTCAAAGAGGCGATCAAGGAGACGGACGCGAACGCCGGTGCCGCGAGGCCTGACTCCTACGGTATCAATTGCTCGCATCCCCTCGAGTTCGAACCGGCACTCGAGCCGGGCGACTGGGCGCGCCGCATCAGATCGTTCCGCCCGAACGCTGCCATGATGGACAAGGTGTCCCTGTGCCAGCTCGGCCATATCGAGGAAGGCGATCCCGAAGAGCTCGGCCGGATGATGGGCGATCTCGCACGGCGCTATCCGGATGCCGACATCTGGGGCGGATGCTGCGGCACATGGGACAAGCACTTCGACCGTATTGCCTACCACGTCGGAGAGGCTCGCAGGGAAGTCGCTCCTGCTTGATGATTCGAAGGGGAGGGGGACTTGGCTCGGGCCCCTAACAGAAGCAAGTCCACCCTATCGTTCATATTGACTGGATGTAGATCAGCGACAGTACCGAAACACCGGATGAGAGCGGGACCGGATGCATTTCCCGCCGGCCACGTCAATTTTCCAGGAACAATTCGGGATAAATTGAAACACTGTTAACCAGAGATGTCTCGTTTTGGGTCTTCGACCGTACCGCCAAAATCTCGGCACATTCACGTTTGACGCTTGGTGACGCGTCATGGCCGGCTGTGTAACCCGGCGTTGTATACGTGGCGTCGTGTAAGTGTGTAACCAGTAGGAGAACCCATGTTGGGCTCAGTTTATTTGCGTGCGACGTTCGTTGCAGGCGCTCTCACGCTGGGGGCCTGTCAGCAGATCCCCGTCACCGACATCCCCCCGGCAGGCAGCGATGTTGAAGCGGCAATGCGGTCGCAGGATGCGGCGATGAGTGACCTCGCTCGACTGTCTCTCACGTTCCAGCGACAGACCCCTTTCGTCGTTCACTTCGCGTTCAATTCAGATGTACTGGATGCGCAAGCGAAGGCCCGTCTCGACCGTCAGGCGGCCTGGATTCTCGACAAGCCCGGGGTGCGCTTTTCGGTAACCGGCCATACCGACAAGGTCGGCAACCAAGCCTACAACGAAGCACTTGGTCTCCGGCGAGCGGGCGCCGTCGCACGCTATCTCGTGGGTCGCGGCGTCGATCCCTCCCGACTTGTGACGATGGTCAGTGCAGGAGAAGATCACCCGTTGATCGATACGGAGAACCGGGAGCGCCAGAACCGTCGCGTCGAAACCAGTGTGCTCGAGATTATCGAGCCGGAAGTGGCGGAACGCGGGAGCAGTTCTTCAAGCGGCCCACCGGAAGATGTCGTGCAGTCCGGCCCTGGCCCGCACGACGGCGCGTCGGGCCCGGACACTGCAACCAGCCCGACAGACACGAACGGCTCTCGCGAGAGCGCTTCGAATGCGGGGCACGGCAGCACGTCGAATGCGGGACGCGGCAATGGCGATGAGACGTCGGACCCCGGCAAGTCGGAGGGTAAGAACAATGGGGGAGACGAAGTCTGAGATCGGCCAGAGTGACAAGATACGTGAACATCAACAGTGATCAGAGTACCCAGCCATGTCCCCCATCCAGAAAGTTCAAGCCAGGGCCGCCGCTCTCGAAACGCTCGGTCTCGCCGGCTCTGCCTCCCCCGACGACATACGCCGTGCGTGGAAGCGACTTGCCTTCGAGACGCATCCAGACAAGTCCGCCGGTGAGGCCGGCGCGTTTCTCGGGGTCAATGCGGCCTTCGAGTATCTGAAAAGCTTGAAGACCGACCTTGGCTCCGAGGCAGACTACGGACCAGCCACCCACACTGGGTCGGCTGGCACTGTGCCGCATCGAGCCGTCCGGCCGCACATTGAAACCCGCACGGACCACCTCGCCGAGGACGACATCGCCGAATGTCGTGCACTCCTCGAAGACGATCCTCTGGAGGATGCTGCCGACCATGTCGCGGAGGCCGTTCACCGGAAAGGACGGGACCTCCTCTACGTCGTTCCAGGCGCCGCGGCTCCGGGTCTAAATCGTGTCGCGCTTCCCGCAGCGGTTCTGACGGGCCGCCGGAAGGTCGCACCAAAGATCGTGAGTTTCCGGGTTGCAGGCTCCTGCGCAGGCGAAATCCTCGTCCCCGAGGAAACGAGGCTCACGGAGTTCCCGGGTGCGCGAAGCGTAAGGATTCGGTTCTGCCAGCCCCCCGACGACTGCGGAGGTGAGTGACATGACTTCTGCCTCTTCGACCTGCGCGATCGGATCCCTCGTGGACCTCGACACGCTTAAACGGGATCGTATTCCGCCTGAGCATCTCTACCGCGTTCTTCAGGGAATGCCGGCTGAAGACGCGCGAAGGTTCGAGCGAGACCTCCGGACCTATCATCACGAAGGTCGGGCGAGTGACTTCCTTCTCGGCGTGCTCGCTGTCTCGGCAGGCAGGCGATGCGGCTGCAAACGGCAGGCGACCGTGTTAAATCTGCGGCCTAACCTGCTCGGGCTGCTCTTCGAGGACGTGTCAGAAAGAGCAGCGGCGTGATGGGGACTTTGTCTGCATGTAAACATCATGCTCTCGCGCGGCGAACGACCTGCCCCGATCTGGGACGTCCAACGCGGTTCGAACGACCGCTTTCAGGGAACGTGAGCCGCTTGCAGCGATGCCTGTATGGCCGTGCCTGGTCGGTTTCGTCCCGCAGAGCGATCACCGGCTACCCCCGCACTCGCGTCGGCTCACCGTGACAAAGTGGACATCTGACCGAAAGCCTCAGATGACGGCGTAGAGCCCAGAGAAGACGGTCGCCACGCGGCCCGCAAGCGACCATCTTTCCTTGGACTCGTGCTTTCGCGTTCGCGCCGTCTTGCGCCTCGCGCAGTGCCATCAGCCCCGTCGCTTAGGGCCGCCCTATCCGGACCTAGCCCATGAAGCGGGGGTCGCCCGTCGCCCATGCGACACCTTCGCCGCGGTCCATGCCCTCAATCTGCGCCATGTCAGCGGCATCGATCTCGAAACCGAAGAGATCGATGTTCTGGCGCATGCGCTCGGGGTTCAGACTCTTGGGGAGCACACCGAACCCTTTCTGGACGCCCCAGCGCAGTAGAACCTGCGCTTCGGTCACGCCGTACTTCACGGCCATCGCTTTGAAAGGAGAACCCGCATCGGCGCCCGCGGTCCGCATCTCGTCCGTCTTTAGGCTGCTCTGCCCGGGCTCGGTACGCCATGTCGAAAGGGGAACGAGCGAGCTGTAGGCTATGGGCGCGATGTCGTTCGCGGCCATAAAGCCGAGGAGGTCCGGCTTCTGCGACCAAGGATGTAGCTCGATCTGGTTGTAGTCCGGCATGGGAAGCCCGGCAGCGCGGATCTCCTCGATATGGGCTTCGGTATAATTGCTGACGCCGATTGACCGCGCGTTTCCCTGTTCGTTGAGGTCGACCAGAGCACGCCATTCGTTTACCCGCTCCGGCCCGCCCGAGGGAGCGTGGATCAGGTATAGATCGACATAGTCCAGACCCAGCGCCGCGAGGGAGGCCTCAAAAGCAGCAATGGTCTCGTCATAGCCTTTCGGCGCATCGCCCCATGCGGCGTTTCCCGGCCAGAGCTTCGAGGTGACGAAGATGTCCTCGCGGGCGAGGCCGGTGGCAGTCAGGCCGCGCCTGATACCTTCGCCGACGCCCGCCTCGTTTT